>DATFWF010000041.1:0-3876 GCA_035259605.1 Thermoanaerobaculia bacterium | reverse complement strand
TGAAGCGCGGAGGAGGCCTGTCGGGCCGGGTTGCCGACCTGCGAGGCTCCGCCGTGGCCAACTCCACGGTGACCTGGCATCCCGCCGAGAGCCAGGGCGGAGCGATGGGTGCGATGGTCGCGCGGATGGTCGGCGGCGGCCCCGGCGGCTCGACGACCTCCGATGCGGACGGCCGCTTCCAGTTCGACGGCCTCCCGGACGGGCGAGTCACGGTGACCGCGGCGCACACCGACTACCTCGAGGCCAGCCGCGACGTGGACCCGTCCAAGGAAACGTCGGTGGACCTGACGCTCGGGACCGGCGCCAGCATCTCGGGGACGGTCATCGGAACCGACGGGCGATCGGGAGTTGCCGGAGCGCTCGTCCAGTTGAACGAGGAGGGGGACAGCGGCGGCTTCGGCGGCGGCAACGAGTCCGCGCGGACCGATGGCGCGGGCAACTTCCTCTTCGAGCACCTCTCGGCCGGGCGCTACAAGGTGACCGCGACCGGGAACACCGGCAAGTCCGCGGCGAAGGACGTCGTCGTCGCCGACAACCAGCAGCAGAGCGGCGTCGTCGTCCAGATGACGACCGGAACGCTCGTCCACGGCAACGTCACCGGGCTGCCGGCGGGGCAGCGCGGCGGCGTCCGGGTCTTCGCCTCGGCGACCAACTACAACGATTCGACTCAGACCGACGACAACGGCGCCTACTCGCTTCGCGACGTGCCGTCCGGTGTCGTGCGCCTCCAGGCGACGACGTCCTTCCTCTCCGGCCGCACGACCTCGAAGACGGTCGAGGTGCCCGACGGCGGCGACTTCCCGGCGGACATTGCCTTCGAGGGAGCGTCGCGTCTCTCGGGCCGCGTCACCCGCGCCGGCCGGCCGCTGCCCGGCCTCTTCGTCAACGCGGTGCCGGATCCTCCGCGCCCGAACTCGGGCCGGGCGTCCGGCCAGACCGACGACAACGGAAGCTACGCGCTGGAAGGGTTGGACGACGGCAATTACCAGGTCATGGTCAACGGCCAGGGCGTGACGTACCGCAAGCCCTTCGCGGTCGCCGGCGACACCAGCGGCGACATCACGCTGCCCGCGATCCAGGTCAACGGCACCGTCACCGAAACCGGCTCCGGCGTGGCGCTCGAGGGGGTCGCCGTCCAGGCCCAGACCGGGCAGGAGACCCAGGCCTTCTCCATGAAGCAGGGCGTGACCGACTCTTCCGGCCACTTCTTCATCGACGACGTGGACCCGGGGTCGTATCAGCTCTCGGCCAGGAAGACCGGCTATCAGTTGAAGACCCAGACGATCAACGTCGCGTCGGACAACGTTCAGTCGGATTTCGCCCTCGACCGCGGCACCGGAATCGGCATCCAGGCCAACGACGGGTTGACGGGGCTGCCGCTGCGCGGCATCAATGTCCTCGCCTACGGCGCCGGCGGGTCGGTCGCCTACTCGGGGGGCGTGAGCCTCGACTCGACCGGCCGGGGCGAGATCAGCTCGCTCGGCCCGGGCGTGTACGCGATCTACGTCTTCTCCAACGGCTACTCGCCAAGGTCCTTCCCGGCCGTGCAGGTGCCCTCGCCGACGATGACGGTCGCGCTGACTCCCGGAGGGCGCGTCGAGGTGCGGCCCACGGTCCCGGTCACCGGCCGAATCGTGGACGCGTCGGGCGGGATTTACCTTCTCGGCGCCTTCCGCCTAGACGGGAGCGTCCACCCCTCTCCTCCGGTGACCGTCTGGGAAAACGTCGCCCCCGGCTCCTACCAGCTCCTCGTGGTCGGCGCCGGCGGAGAGAAGTCCTATCCCTTCAGCGTCGCCGAAGGCCGAACCACCCTTCTCGACGTGAAATAGACGGCGTCGGAATCTCACCCGGGCTGACGCGGCGATCCGCGATCGCCGCGCATGATGAATCCTCCCCTTTCGCTTTCCTCGGATCCAGCTACCCTGACCGAGAGGCAGGGCTTGCATCGCATTCGAAGGCGGCGCTGGAGTCTCGAGGAACGTAAACAGCATGGCGATGCCTCGCGGGAACCGCTTGAAAGCGTGCGCGGGCCTTGGACTGACCGTTGGCCTCGTGATTCTCAGAGGGCTCTCCTGCAGGGACTCGAACGAGGTCTCCGGACCGAGTGTCCCGTTCACCGCGACGCAGACGGCAACGGCTTCTCCGACTGCTACACCAACGCCGGTCCCGCTCAGCGGTGAATGGACGGGAACCTTCGTCGCAGACCATCTTTACTGCTTTCAGAGCGATGAAGGGAAAGCCACCGCCTCCCTATTGGAGAGTGGCTCCACCGTGACCGGTACCTTGCTGGCGATCGGGGGAGCCTGCAACTTCATCGCGAAGGTTCAACTGACTCGAACGGGCGATCTCCTCTCCGGCACGGCGAGCATCGGTTCGGCCTCCGGCGCGCTGAGGGGAGCACTCGTGGCGTCGGATCTCCGGCTCGTCGTGGACGACATACCGGGCGGCGGAGTTCAGGGCCGCATCTCTTTGCACCGACAGTGAACCTTTCTCATCGAACCCTTGAGGGAGCCAGCCCGGGAGGAGTAGCGTAGGGGCCGTCGCAGCGTGGGGTGGTCCCTGACCAAGACGGTGGTTCCCCTGGCTTCGCGAGTTCTGCTCATCCTCGGAGCAGCCGTCCTTTCCGGCGCGGGCGAAGCCTTGCTCGGAAATTGCGGGCCGTTCACGGATACGGCAAACGACGCGTTCTGCCCGTTCGTTCTCGAGATCTTCTATCTCGGGATCACGACCGGGACGATGGCGACGACCTTCTCGCCCTCCGACAATGTGTCTCGGCTCCAAATGGCGGCGTTTCTCTCGCGCACCGTGGACCGGGCGCTCCTGCGCGGGAGCCGGCGGGCGGCTCTGAGCCAATTCTGGACGCCCGCGAACCGCGACAACCTGACGATCGTGACGCTCGGGTTCTCGGCCCCCGCGATCCGGTCCGACGGCGCGGACGTCTGGGTCCCGACGGAGTTCTCCGACCAGGTCTTCCGCGTGAGAGGGAACGACGCGAAACTTCTCGAAACCTGGACCGGCGCGACCGGCGGAAGCGCCGTGCTCTCCGCCCAGGGACGCGTCTTCGTCCTCGGCAAGCAGACGCCAGGCCGCCTTTACCTTCTCGATCCCTCGCAGCCGGCCGGAGTCGTTACGACGGTCGCGTCGAACCTGGGCGACTCGCCGACCGGGATCGCCTTCGACGGCGCGCGGATCTGGACTGCGAACCAGGCCGGCAAATCGGTCTCGATCGTCACGCGGACGGCCTCTCCGCCGTGGACGGTCACGACGGTGACGGCCGGCTTCTCCAACCTGACCGGGATCCTGTGGGACGGCGGCAACATCTGGACGACCGACGCCCTCGCGGGGACGCTCCTGAAGCTCGATGCCTCCGGCGCGATCCTCCAGACCGTGACAACGGGACCCTTCCCGTCCTATCCGATCTACGACGGGGCGAACATCTGGGTGCCCAACGCCACCGCTCCGTCCGTCACGGTCGTGCGCGCTTCGAACGGCGCCGTCCTCGAGACGCTGACCGGCAACGGGATGGACACCCCGATTACCGCTGCCTTCGACGGCCAGCGGATCCTCGTGACCAACGAGGGCAACGACTCGGTCTCGCTCTGGAAGGCGGCGGACCTCTCGCCGCTCGGATCCGTGTCCTTTGGCAGCGGCGCGCTCCCGCAGGCGGCGTGCAGCGACGGAACACATTTCTGGATCATGCTGAACGCCACCGGCCTGCTAGCGAGGTTCTGATGCGTCGCCTCGCCCGGCTCTCGGCCGCCTTCTCCGCGATGCTCCTGGGAGCGTCGGCGGGGCTCGTCGGCCTCTGCGGGCCGTTCACGGACACCGCCAATGACCCATTCTGCCCGTTCGTCCTCGAGATCTTCTATCTTGGGA
>DATFWF010000040.1:0-9868 GCA_035259605.1 Thermoanaerobaculia bacterium | reverse complement strand
TGGACGCGCAGCCTCTCGTGCAGCTCCTGCCGGTTCCCGCCGCGCCGGACTCCCTCCATCAGGATCTCCTCGGTGGCCAGGAAGGGAAGCTCCGCCTCGAGCCGCCGCCGGCAGACCTCCGGCCGGACGACGATCCCTCGGGCGACGTTCTCCAGCAGCAGCAGGATCGCGTCCGCCGCCAGGAACGCCTCGGGCACCGCGATCCGCTTGTTGGCGGAGTCGTCGAGGCTCCTCTCGAGCCACTGCGTCGCCGCGGTCATCGCGGTGTCGAGCGAGAGCGCGATGACGTGCCGGGCCAGCGCGCAGATGCGCTCGGCGCGCATCGGGTTCTTCTTGTGCGGCATCGCGGAGGAGCCGACCTGCGACGCCTCCGAAGGTTCTTCGAGCTCGCCGTCGTGCTGGAGGAGCCGGATGTCGGTGGCGATCTTGTGCGCCGACTGCGCCAGGCCCGAGAGCGCGTGGAGCGCCGCATCGTCGTACTTGCGGGAGTACGTCTGCCCGGACACCACGACCCGTTTCTCGAATCCCGCGCGGCCCGCCAGCGCCAGGTCGAGCTCCTCGACGCGGGCGGAGTCGCCGCCGAAGAGCGAGAGGAACGACGCCTGCGTTCCGGTTGCGCCCTTGGCGCCGAGAAAACGCAGCGACCCCTGCGCCGACCGGACAGCCTCGAGGTCGAAGAGCAGGTCCGCGCACCACATCGCCGCCCGCTTGCCGGCCGTCGTCGGCTGCGCCGGCTGGTAGTGCGTCCAGGCGAGCACGGGGAGATCGCGGTGCGCGAGGGCGAAGCCGCGCAGGCGCTTCAGGACGGCAGCCAGGCGCGACTCGACGAGCGCGAGCGCCTCGCGCATCTGGATCAGGTCGCCGTTGTCCGACACGTACGCGGACGTCGCACCCCAGTGGATGATCCCCGCCGCCGCGGGCGCCGCCCGGCCGAAGACGCGGACGTGGGCCATGACGTCGTGCCGCGTGCTTTCCTCCTCGCGGGCTGCGGCCTCGAAGTCGATGCGGTCGAGGTTGTCGCGCATCTGGCGGACCGCCTCGTCGGAGATCGGAAGCCCCAGCCGCTTCTCCTCTTCGGCCAGCCACAGCCACAACCGGCGCCAGGTCTCGAACTTGAAACGGGGGGAGAAGATCCGCGCCATCTCCGGCGAGGCGTACCTCTCCGTCAGCGGGTTGGAGTAGGTCTCCGGGTCAGACATCCTCTTCCTCGGTCATCCGGAAGAGCAGGATGTCCTCGTTGCCGCACATCATGCAGGTCGCTTCGAGGAGATGCCCGCGGTCCATCTCGAAGACATAGCAGGGGGTCTCGCAGAGCCGGCAGACGAGGTATTCGATTTCCCGTTCCTCATCCTCTTTCGGGCGGACGGGCTTCTTGTTTTCCGGCACGCGTTGGACTCCGGCGCATTTTCGCACCTTCCGCGCCGAAGACGAAATCGCCGGGCCGGTCGGACATCGTTTGTCCGGGCAGGGAGCGCACACTCACATCGATGTCCTCATCGGCAGTGATCCTGCTCGTCGCCGGGCTCCTGGCCGCCGCGGCCGCCGCGGCGCTCGTCGTCGCGAGCCTGCGCGGATCCTCGCGGCTGGACCGGCTCCTCTCCGAGACCGCCGGGGCGCGCGAGGCCTCCGAGTCGCTCGACCGCCGATTCGAGGACCTGCGGCGCTCCGTCGAGGAGCGTGTCCGGGGAGTCGAGACGAGCCTCGCCGAGGGGCAGAAAGGCCTGACGCAGCACCTCGGAGAATCGGGGAGGATCCTGAAAGACGTCGGAGAGCGGATGGGGCGCCTTCTCGAGGCCTCGCAGAAGATCGAGAAGCTCGCCGGCGACGTGACGCGCCTCGAGGACCTCTTGAAGCCCCCCAAGCTGCGGGGGACGCTCGGCGAGACCTTCCTCGAGCAGGCTCTGCGCGAGGCCCTTCCGCCGGGTTCGTGGAAGATGCAGCACCGCTTCTCCGACGGGGTCTGCGTCGACGCGGTCATCCGGATCAAGGAGCGCTGGGTTCCGGTGGACAGCAAGTTCCCGCTGGAGAACTTCCGGCGCGCCCGCGAAACGGAGGACGAAGGCGAGCGCCGCCGGGCCCGGAGCGCCTTCGCCAGCGACGTCAAGAAGCACGCCGACTCGATCCGGCGAAAGTACATCCGTCCCGCCGAGGGGACCTGCGAGTACGCCTTCATGTACGTTCCCGCCGAGGCGGTGTACGCCGAGATGGCCGCCGACGGAGAGGAGAAGGCGCTGGCGGACCTCTGCATCGAGATGCAGGTCTTTCCGGTCTCGCCCCGGCTCTTCTACGCATTCCTCGCGACCGTGGCGATGGTGCTGAGGGGAGAGGAGCTCCAGAAGAACGCGCGCGAGGTCCAGGAGCGGTTGGGCGAGCTCGAGCGGCTCTGGGAGCGGGCCGAGGAACCGTTCCTGAAGGTCCGGGGTCATCTGAACAACGCGCACAAGCAGTACGAGGAAGCCGCCACGGCGCTGGGGCGCTTCGGCGCGCGGCTCTCGGGAATCACCGAGGTCTCCCACGAGAGGCTCGGCGAGCCGGATCCGGAGGAAGCGTCGCTCCTTCCGCCGTCGTGATCCCCGGGAGCGCGATTCCCGGCTGGTAGAATCCCGCGCCCCCTCCGGGGCACTTCCATGAGCCTGAGAGTCCACTCCGAGATCGGGAAGCTGTCTTCCGTTCTCGTGCACCTTCCGGGGCCGGAAATCGACCGGATGGTCCCGTCGATGATGGGGGAACTGCTCTTCGACGACATCCTCTTCGGCGCGCGCGCCCGCGAGGAGCACCGCCGTTTCCAGCAGGTCCTGGGGTACGTCGCCGAGGAAGTCCTGGACGCCCAGCGGCTGCTCGCGGAGGTCCTCGCCGACGGCGATCGGAGAAACGCCGTCCTGGAAGACCTCGCCAGGAACCTCCACTGGGGGCCGGACATGGACTACCGGCTGCGGGAGCTTTCCTCCGACGAGCTTGCCGCGACACTGGTCGCCGGGATCGAGAAACCCGCCGGCGAAGAGGCCCAGTCCGCCAGGGACCTCTACTGGCTCCCGCCGATCCCCAACTACTTCTTCCAGCGGGACCCGCTGGTCGTCGTGGGGGACCGCGTCATCCGCGGCTCGATGGCGACGCCGGCGCGGGCGCGGGAGCCGCTCCTCTCGGGAGCGGTCTTCCGGCATCACCCGCGCTTCGCCCGCTCCGACGGGGGTTTCTGGTTCCAGGAGTTCTCCGCCGATTTCAGCCCGGCGACCTCCTACGCGCGCATGCGGCCGACACTCGAAGGCGGAGACATCCTGGTCCTGCGCGAGGACATGCTCGCGATCGGGTACTCGGAGCGGACCGAGAAGACCACCATCGAGAGGCTGGCCGAGACGCTGAAGGCCGCCCGCTCGCCGATCCGGCGGCTGGTCCTCGTCGCGATCCCTCCGGCGCGCTCGACGATGCACCTGGACACCGTCTTCACCGTCATCTCGCGGGAGGAATGCCTGGTCTACGGCCCGATGATCCTCGCGGGCGGGGCCGAGGAAGCCGACGTCTACCAGTGCGACCTCGGGAAGCGCAGCCTAGCGTGGACCTCGGAGAAGGACCTCCTCTCGGTGCTCAAGGCGCAGGGGATGGACCTCGCCCCCGTGCGGTGCGGAGGAAACGACCCGATCGCGGAGCGCCGAGAGCAGTGGACCGACGGGGCCAATGCGTTTGCGCTGGCGCCGGGAATCCTCCTCCTTTACGACCGCAACGTCGCGACGGCCGAAGAGCTCTCGCGGGCCGGCTACCGGATCGTGGACGAGGCGGACCTGCTGCTGGGCCGCGAGGAGCTCGATCGGAAGTCGGGCAAGAGCGTGATCCTACTCGCCGCGCACGAGCTCTCCCGGGCGCGGGGCGGCCCGCGGTGCATGGCGATGCCCCTGGTGAGAGAAGACCTGTAGGCCGGAAGACGGAAGGCGGAAGACGGAAGACGAGACGAAATCATGGACTCTTCTCCCGTCTCCCGTCTACCGTCTCCCGATCCATGAACACCCCGTTCTTCTCCTTCGTCCGGCCCCTCGCGGTCGTCGCCTTCGGCGGCAACGCCCTGCTCCGTCCGGAGGACTCGGGGACGACCCGCGACCAGCTTCTGCGGGCGCGCGTGGCGGTCCGGATGCTCCTCCCGATCCTCGCCCGCGGTTACGAGCTCGTCGTGGTCCACGGCAACGGTCCCCAGGTCGGCAACCTGCTCCTCCAGGCAGAGCTCGCCTCGGGCCAGATCCCGCCGCAGACGCTCGACTTCTGCGTGGCCCAGACGCAGGGATCGCTCGGGTTCCTCCTCGAGCTGGCGTTCGCCAACGAGCTGTCCAGTGCGGGCTTCCGCAAGGAGGTCGCGACCTTTCTGACGCAGGTCGAGGTGGACCCGGCCGACCCCGCCTTTCTCTCGCCGACCAAGCCGATCGGGCCGTTCTTCACGAAGGAGCGGGCCGGGGAGCTTTCGGAAAAGGAAGGGTGGCCGATGGTCGAGGACGCGGGGCGGGGATGGCGCAAGGTCGTGGCCTCGCCCCGGCCCAGTGCGATCCGCGGTGTGGCCGTCGCCGCCGCGCTGATCCATCGCGGGCACATCGTGATCGCCGGAGGGGGAGGCGGGATCCCGGTCGTGGTCTCCAAAGAGGGAGAGGCCCGGGGGGTCGAGGCCGTCATCGACAAGGACTACACGGCCGCGATGCTCGCCTCGTCGCTGTCGGCGGAGATGCTCATCATCCTGACCGGAGTCGATCGTGTCTTCCGCGACTTCGGAAAGCCGGGACAGGCGCCGCTCCCCGAGCTCGACGTCGAGACCGCGCGGCGGATGCTCGAGGAGGGGCAGTTCCCGCCGGGGAGCATGGGTCCGAAGATGGACGCCGCGGCGCGCTTCGCCTCCTCCGGGGGCCGCGTGCTGATCACGCGCGCCGAGTCCCTCGACGACGCCCTGGAAGGGAAGACCGGAACGATCCTCCGGGACCTTAGACTCTCCCCATGAAACGCGATTACGTCAACGAGAAGGACTGGGCCCCGCGGGAGATCTCGGGGCTGCTCGACCTGGCCGGTGAGGTCAAGAAGTCCCCGGGCAGGTACCGGCAGTCGCTCGCCGGCAAGACCCTCGCGATGATCTTCGAGAAGTCCTCGACCCGCACCCGCGTCTCCTTCGAGACCGGGATGTTCCAGCTCGGCGGACTCGCGATGTTTCTTTCCTCGCGCGACATCCAGCTCGGCCGCGGCGAGACCGTCGCCGACACCGCGGCGGTCCTCTCGCGCTACGTGAGCGCGATCATGGCGCGGACCTACGCCCACGCGACCGTCGAGGAGCTCGCCCGCCACGCGGCGGTGCCGGTCATCAACGGCCTTTCGGACCTTCTGCACCCCTGCCAGGCGCTCGCGGATTTCCAGACGGTCCGGGAGCGTTTCGGAAGCGAGAGGGGGTTTCCCCTCTGTTACGTGGGGGACGGCAACAACGTGGCGCACAGCCTGATGGTGACGGGAGCCAAGCTCGGCGCGAGGGTCGCGGTGGTCACGCCGCCGGGCTTCGAGCCCCGGGCGGAAGTCCAGGCCTGGGCGCGCGAGGCGGCCGCGGAGACTGGAGGAGCGCTGCTCGTGACCAACTCCATCGAGGAGGGGATCGCCGGCGCTCGCGCCGTGTACACCGACGTCTGGGCGTCGATGGGCCAGGAGGAGGAAGCTCAGGAGCGCGCCCGGAAATTCTCGGGCTACCGGGTGACGGCCAGGGTCTTCCGGGCGGCCGCGCCCGACGCGATCTTCCTGCACTGCCTGCCGGCGCACCGGGGCGAGGAGGTGGACGCGTCGGTGATCGACTCGAAAGCTTCCGCCGTTTTCGACCAGGCCGAGAACCGGCTCCACGCGCAGAAGGCTCTTCTCGTCACGCTCCTCGGGGCCGCCGCCTGAGCGTTCCGGAGGTTCCCGCGATGTCCACCCGCTCCGCGGTCCCGCGCTGGCTGATCGCCGCGGCCGCCGGCGTCGCGATCGTGGTGATCATGGCGATCCTCTTTCTCGTCGTGGTGCGCCCCAGGCGCGCGAAGCCGGTCCGCGCCGAGACCCCCGAGATCGAGGGGGTCGTCACGATCCCCGTGGCCGACCTGAAGAGGGAGGCCTCGGGCACGGCCGCGGCGGCGGGCGCGCTTCCCAGGGGGACGCGCGTCACGATCGTTTCGCAGCACGGAGAGTGGCTCGAGATCAAGTCCGGCAAAGCGACCGCTTTCGTCGCCTCGAGCGCGGTCGAAACCGACGCCGAGAAGCAGACCCGGGAGGAGAGAGCGAAGCGGATCCTTTCTTTCAAGCCTCTGCCCGGCCTCGTCGCCGAAGACACCGACGTCCTGCTCGGCGCCTATCCCTCCGCGCCCCGGGCCGGCCGGCTGCGGCGCGGCACGGCCGTGCCCGTATACGCCGTGGACCACGACTACTATGCCGTCAAGTCCGACGAGGAGGGGGGCATCGCTTTCGTGCGTTCCGCGGACATCGACCTCGTTCCGCCGGACCCGCGCCTGCCGGCGATCGTCCCGGCGGCCGGCAAGACTCTCAAGGACGTGGCGATCAGCGATTCTTCTGCCGGCTCTTCTCCCGCGTCCCCGGATCTTCCCGGCGCGCAGGCGGGTGCGGCGGCGCCGCCCGCGACCCATGCTCCGGCGGCCCCTCAGGGCGGCTCCCTCGACGGCGAATCCTCTCCGGTCGGCGAGGAGCCGCTCGAGCCGGCGGCGCTCCTCTCCAAGGTGGACCCCGCGTATCCGGCCGCCGCCCGCTCCGCCGGGGTCGAAGGGACCGTCGTCCTCGACGCGGCGATCAGCGAGACGGGCGAGGTCACGTCCGTGACCGTGGTCCGCGGCCTCCCGATGGGCGTCTCCGAAAGCGCCGTCGCAGCCGTTCAGCGCTGGCGCTACCGGCCCGCGCGGGGACGCACGGGTCCGGTCCCCTCCCACAAGACGGTCCGAATCCAGTTCACCCTCGGCGAGTAATCTTCGGTGGCCGCGCTCCAGGCGCAGCGTGGCGGACCATCGCCCCTGCGCCGTCGGCATCCCCTACGGGCACGCGCCCGCAGGCCGTTGACCGGAGAGCCGGCGGGCGCTGAGGGTTCCTCGCAGTTTCATCGCGGTGCCGGGCTCGGCGTTTCATGCTCGTCACCCATCACCCCTACGGGAACGCCGCCGGCTCCGGGGCTCTGGTTCGGTCATTTCGCCGCGCCGGGCGGATTGGGCGCCGAGGGGATGAGCAACCATGGAACTTTGGTGTGGTCCAGAACGGAGGACCTGATTCGTACTCAGCGACTATAATTTTCAGCCTCGATGCTCCAGGTGCGTTACGAGGCCGACGGGCGGCCGCAGGTCTTCAGCCTGACGAAGGACGAGGCCACCATCGGCCGGTCCAACGACAACGACATCGTCCTGAACGACTTCTCGGTCTCGCGGCGGCACGCCACGCTTCGCCGCGAGGGCGAGGGCTGGGTCATCCACGACAACCAGTCCACCAACGGCGTCCGGATCAACGACAAGCTCGTCACCTCCTCGAAGGTCGGCGACGGCGTCAGCGCCACGGTCGGGACCTTCGTCCTGCACTTCCACGAGGAGGTCACGGCGCCGCCGGCCCCGGCGCGCAAGCAGGACTCGACCTCCACCTGCATCCGCCCGATCTCGGAGTTCAACCTCGACTTCGGCCTGGAGAAGGACGTCGAGGCCGGCGTCGAATCCACGACCGGCCGCAAGCGCGCCGTCCTCGACGCCTCCTACAAGAACCGTGTCTTCGAGATCCTGATCCAGGTCGCCAAGACGCTGATCACCGTGGAAGACGTCGAGGCGGTTCTCGACAAGGTCATGGACCTGATCTTCGAGCATCTCCCGGTGGACCGCGGGTTCCTACTGCTGGAGGAAGGCGGCGTCCTGAAGCTCCGGATGAGCCGGCTCAAGTCCTCCAGCCGGGTGACGACCGACGGCGCGCCCTATTCGCGCACGATCGTGGACATGGTGGTCCGCCAGAAGGTCGCCGTGCTGACGACCGACGCGCAGACCGACGAGCGCTTCGAGGCGGGGCAGTCCATCCGCATGCAGCAGATCCGGTCGGCCATGTGCGTCCCGCTGTGGAGCCGGGACTCGGTCATCGGGGTCATCCATGTGGATTCGCCGCTTCACGTCGGGACCTTCACCGAGAAGGATCTGGACCTGCTGACCGCGCTCGCCAACTTCGCCGCCGTCGCGATCGAGCAGGCGCGGCTGCGCGAGAGGGTCGAGGAAGAGAAGCGCATCCGGGGACGGCTCGAGCGCTACCACTCGCCGCAGGTCGTCGAGGAGATCATCGCGCACGCGGAGGCGACCGGCGCCCGCGAGATCGCGCTGACGAAGTCGGTGACGGTTCTCTTCGCCGACCTCGTCGGCTTCACGACCTGGTCCGAGAAGATGGCGGCGGGTGACCTCGCCCATATGCTGACGCGCTTCTTCACCCTCGCCTCCGACGCGGTCTTCTCGCAGGACGGCACGATCGACAAGTTCATCGGCGACGCCGTGATGGCCTTCTTCGGAGCGCCTTTCGACCAGCCCGACCACGCGGTTCGGGCCGTCTCGGCCGCGCTGAAGATCCAGGAGGGCATGTCGCAGTGGAACCGCGAGCGCCAGGCGCAGGGCCAGCCGGCGGTCCTCGCCCGCATCGCGATGAACACGGGCGAAGCGATCGTCGGTGAGATCGGCTCGCAGCGGCGCGTGGACTACACGGTCCTCGGCAACGCGGTCAACGTCGCGGCCCGGATGGAGGAGTTCGTGGCCGGCGCCGGAGACACCGTCATCGGCCCGCAGACCTACGAGGCCGTCAAGGCGCGCTTCTCCGTCGAAGAGATGGGGCAGTTCGCGTTGAAGGGACTCTCCGCCCAGGTCCCGATGTACAAGGTGCTCGGCCCGATCTCCGAGGACGAGACGGTCTACTCCGCCCGGCTCGCCGCTCCCGCCAAGAAATAGATCCCGGCAGCTCTCCCGGCGGCGAACCGCCTCGAAGCGGGCGGCCCTCGTGTCAACCCAGTGGCGCGATTCTTGCTTCGGCAAAGCGGGATTCAAAGTGGTCAAGAGTAGGGTCCAAGACGCACCAGACCTTGGCAAGAACAGTCCGGTGTTCGCCCGCTTCTGAGACGCGCACTTCCCCGGGCCGATGCCTGCTCTCCGAAAGGAACAACCGATGAAGACGGACAACCTCCGCGCACCCTCCGGCGTGCGGTCCGCGGAGGCGCTTCGAAAGCAGTCCCTCGAAAAGGTCCGCGCCGGCAACGGCAACGGCGACGGCAACGGCGGAGGCGGCCTCGACCGGGCGAGCCTGCTCACCGCGCTGACCCGTCTGAAGAAGGGCTACTTCGACGCCCGGCTGCCGGGAGACCTGCTGGGCCTCGACGGGAAGATCGCCGACACGTTCAACGAGGTCGTCGAGCTGCATCAGGCCATGAGCCGCGAGCTCGAGCGGTTGAGCGACGCCGTCGGCAAGCAGGGACGGCTCTCCGAGCGCGCCTACCTGCCGGGCGTCGGCGGCTCCTGGGCCGCCTCGATGCAGTCGGTCAACGCGTTGATCGGCGATCTCGTCCACCCCATCAGCGAGACCGCGCGCGTCATCGGCGCCGTCGCGAAAGGGGACCTGTCCCAGTCCATGGCCCTCGAGAGCGAGGGGCGCGCATTGAAGGGCGAGTTCCTCTCGAGTGCGCGGACGGTCAACACGATGGTGGACCAGCTCTCTTCCTTCGCGTCGGAGGTCACGCGCGTGGCGCGGGAGGTCGGCACCGAAGGAAAACTGGGCGGGCAGGCGCGGGTCTCCGGCGTCTCCGGGACCTGGAAGGACCTGACCGACAACGTCAACCTGATGGCGTCGAACCTGACCGCGCAGGTGCGCAATATCGCCGCCGTCACGA
>DATFWF010000039.1:0-8639 GCA_035259605.1 Thermoanaerobaculia bacterium | reverse complement strand
GAAACGCGCAAGACCTTCGGCGATGCGCGAGCCGCGCGGAAACTGGAACCCGCACGTGGGGCACTTCACGAGGTCGCACCCGTTGGAGATCGGGCAGGCGGAGCAGACCTGGCCGCCGTGCGTGAAGACTTCCCCGCAGAGGCCGCAGGTGAACTCGGTGGCGAGGGGCGCGGGCGTGCTCATCGAAGCGGCAGCGGGAAGACCGTCAGTCCCCAGTGGACCGCGGCCCCGGCCCCCAACGCGAACGGCGTGATGAAGGCCGCGATCGCGAGCGCGGTCTTCCATCCGCGCTCCTTGACGATCATGAAGAAGTTGGCGATACACGGAATGAAGAGCGTGATCGTGACCATAGAGACGACGATCTGCGCGGGAGAGAGTTTGCCCTGCCGCGCCATGTCGAAGAGCCCGGCAGCGCCGAAATCCCGCCGCAGGAATCCCACGACGAAGGCGCCCGCGGTCTCCCGGGGCAGTCCCAGCGCGCCGGTCAGAAGGGGCTCGGCCAGGCGCTCGATCGTCCCGAGGATCTTCAGCCGGTCCGCCGCGAACAGGATGAGGGTGCCGAGGATGAAGAGCGGAACCGCTTCCTTCAGGTACCACTCGATCCGGGCCAGCGTCTTGACCGCGATGTTTCCGATCTGCGGGACCCGCAGCGGCGGCAGCTCCAGGACGAAATCGCTCCCCCGCCCCGGGAGGATCTTCGCGGCGAGCCGCCCCACGAGCAGGATCACGCCGATCACGATGCCGGCCCAGATGGCGACGGCCCAGAAAGAGAGCCCGGAGAGCATCGCCATGACGACCGTCAGCTGCGCGGAGCAGGGCACGCCGAGCGCCAGCAGCAGGATGACGATCAGCCGCTCCTTGGGAGTCTCCAGGATGCGGGTCGTCAGCGTCGCCATCGTGTCGCAGCCCAGGCCGAGGACCATCGGCAGCACGGCCTTGCCGTTCAAGCCCATCGTCTTGAAGACGCGGTTGACCATCACCGCCAGGCGCGGCAGGTAGCCGGAGTCCTCGAGCGCCCCGAACGCGAGAAAGAACGTGCCGACGATCGGGAGGACCAGCGCGAGCGAATACGCCAGCGCCATCGTGATGACGCCGTACTGGCCGACGAAGAGGTCGCGGACGATCGCCCACGGAATCCACCGGTTGGCCGCGGCCGTCGCCGCGGGCGAGACGATCTTTCCGAAGAGGCCGTTCTCCAGGAGGTCCACCAGGGTCTTCGCGCCGAAGACGCCGACGAATTGGTAGCAGGCGTAGAGGACCGCCGCGAGGACCGGCAGGCCCCAGAACCGGTGTGTCGTGGCCCGCTCCAGGGCGGCCAGGATCGGACGGCTGCGATTTCGGAGCTTCGGTCCGCCGGCCACGGCGCCTTCGGCAAGTCGGGCCGCCGCCGCGAGCCGCGCACGGTTGACGACGTAGGCGACCGGCTCGGACAGCCCTCGGCGGAGCCTCTCCCGCTCCGACTCGAGGCGCTCGAGGTCGTCGGCCTTCATCCGCCCCGAGAGCCAGGACGAAAGGGTCTCGTCGCCCGCGAGCGCCATGAGGGCCAGCGACCGCGGCGAGATCCGCGCCAACGGAAGGAGCGGGGTTACGGCCTCGATCGCGTCCTCGACGGCCTCCGGGTACTCCACGCGAAGCCCGGAGGCTCCCGGCTCCTTCAGGGCGTCGAAGAGTCTCGGAATGCCCTCGCGCCGGACGGCCACGGTCGAAACGACCGGAACCCCCAGCCTCTCGGAAAGAAGCTCTTCGCGGACGGCGATGCCGCGGGCGCGGGCCTCGTCCATCATGTTGAGGCAAAGAACGAAGGGGATCTCCATTTCCGCGACCTGCGCGGCCAGCAAGAGCGTGCGCTGGAGGTTCTTCGCGTCCCCGACGATCACGACATCGCGCTCGGTCTCCTCGAGGAGGATGTCCCGCGTAACCCGTTCGTCCTCGGAGGTCGGGACGAACGATGCGGCGCCCGGAGTGTCCACGACCGCGACACGGCGGCCCGCGATGACGGCGTGTCCCCTGGAGACTTCGACGGTCGTCCCCGGGTAGTTGGAGACCGTGACGTACTTGCCCGTCAGGGCCCCGAAAAGCGCGCTCTTCCCGACGTTGGGGTTCCCGACGAGGATGACGCCCGCGGGAGCCGCCCGGACCCCGGCTTCCCGGCGATTGAGACTCGATCTCACCGCCCCAACCTACCGGTTCCCGCCTTCCCCCTCCTGATGCAAATGAATCAGGGGACGTGAACTCGGGCTCCGGTCGTCGCCTCTACTAAAGCCGGATTCCGTACTCGTTCCAGCGCCGATCCACGAGCTGGACGATTTCTTCGGACATCTTCAGTGGCAGCGGGTATCCGTCCTTCCACGTCGCGTCGATCGCCAGCCTCCCGCGGTAGATGGGGCGCGCTCCGAGGAACTCCTGCCCGGAAAACAGCATGTCTCGCGCCGGATCGAACCGGCTGAAGATCCCCCAGATCGTGCTCTCCTCGTCTTCGAGGTCCACGTCCTCGCTGACGGCCGCCAGGAATCGCGCACGGCCCAGGCCTTCCCACGGGAGCAGCCGCCCCAGGACTTCCCTTCCGCCGCTGCTCACGACGACCACCACGAAGCCGCCGGGCAGCACTTTCCACTTCCGGATCCGGGAATCCAGGGACGTCGGATCCGCGATCGCCGCCGGGGGGTCCTCGTTGCTGACCGGCTCTCCGGTCGCGTCGAGGACGAGCTTGCTGCCGACGTGCATTTGAAAAGACGTGTAGTCCAGGGTGTCGAGCGGCGCGATCGGGATGAGCAGCATCCGCTCCTCGGGATCGAACCTCCGCCACAGCTCCGTCAGCAGCGCGCGGAAGCTCCGGGGATCCACGTCTTCGCGCAGGCAGACCAGGACCTTCGTCAGCGAAAGCTGCCCGGTCCCTAGAAGCCCGATCGCGGTCTTCAAGACCTCCTTGGGATGCCGCTCCTTCATCGCGACCGCGAGCAGGTTGTGGAAGCAGGCGGCGTCGTGCGCGTAGAGGTCGGTCACGTTGGGATGGATCACCCTGGCGAGCGGCCCGATGACTTCCCCCGCGGCGATCCCGAGGAACTTGTCCTCCTGCGGCGGCCGGCCCACGACCGTGCCCGGGTAGATCGGATCGCGCCGCCGTGTCACGGTCCGGACATGGAACACGGGAAACGGCGAGGCCTCGGAGTAGTGACCGAAATGGTCGCCGAAGGGGCCCTCCATCCGGCGCTCCCCGGGCGGCACGTGGCCTTCGAGGATGAACTCGGCCGCCGCGGGAACGGCCATGGACAGCGTCTTCGCCCGGACCATCGGCGTCGCGGCGCCGCGAATCCAGCCCGCCACTGAGAGCTCGTCGAACCCTTCGGGCAACGGAAAGATCGCGGAGAGCATCAGGACCGGGTCGCCCCCCAGGACCACGGCGACCTCGAGCGGCTGCCCCCGCCGCTCGGCTTCGAAGTAGTGCCCGCGCCCTCCCTTCATGCTCTGCCAGTGCATGCCGGTCTCCGCGGGCCCGTAGACGTGCAGGCGGTACAGGCCGAAGTTCCTCCTTCCGGTCGCGGGATCGTGCGTCAGCGTCGGCCCCCAGGTCACGAACGGCCCGCCGTCCCGGGGCCACGTCGTCAGGTTCGGCAGCCGGTCGAGGCCGGGAGGCTCCACCACTTCCTGGACCGGGGCGCGGGACTGCATCGAGGGGCGGGCGAAGCGCATGCGAGCGAGCGGGCCGCGCGCCGACCAGAAGGCCTTGAGCGACGGAGGATTCAACCGCTCGGCGAGCGACAGCAGCTCCTCGCCGATCGCCCGGGGATGCCGGCCGAGAGCGATCTCGATCCGGCGCATCGAGCCGAAGAGGTTCGTGGCCAGCGGAAAGCCGGCACCCCGGACCCGCTCGAAGAGAAGCGCGGGGCCTCCGCGCCGGACGACGCGCTGCGTGATCTCGGAGACCTCGAGCCGCGGGTCCACCTCGGCGCGAATCCGCACCAGATCACCGCTCCTCTCGAGCGTCTCCACGAAGCTCCGCAGGTCTGGAAACGGGCGCGGGCGGGAACGCACGTCAGTGATCTCCCGCGATCCGCTCGAACGGGATGTCCAGGATTGGGTAGCTCGCCCAGTCCTTGTAGTTGAAGTGCCACCACTCGTTGGACTCGACCGTGAAGCCTTCCCGCTCCATCGCCGCGCGCAGCAGGTCGCGGCGCGCGCGCTGCTCGGCCGTGCCGCCTCCGTAGTCCGGCGAGGCGCGCTCGGAGGTCTCGTCGTAGGAGCTCGGCATCTCCACTTCCTTTCCAGTCCCGGCGTCGTAGAGCGAAAGGTCCACCGCGCATCCCCGGTTGTGCTTGGAGCCCTTTCGCGGATTGGCGACGAAAGCGCGCTGGTCCTTGCGGACGCTGTCCCAGAAGTCCTTCGTCACCGACCACGGACGATAGCCGTCGAAGACGAGAACCCCGTAGCCCTTCTCAAGGAGCGCCCGGTGCGCCCGGACGAGCGCCTCGGCCGCGGGCCGCTGGAGGAATGCCCGCGCCTCGCGATAGACGGGGCGGTGGACGATGTTGTCGGCGGTCGCGTAACGGATGTCGAGCCGGATCGTCGGATCGAGGCGGACGAGCTCAACCAGGTCGGGGGTATGGAATGATCCTTGCTCGATTGGTGGCCGATCCGATGCGCAACCGGCCAGCCCGAGCGGCAGGATTGCCGCCAGAGCGATCAGGAAGGAACTTCGAACGGCTCGCATGACGGCCAGCATACGCAAGGCGCCCCGTTCTCGCCCATTGGCTCTTCGAATTCTCGCCGCGGCCTGCGCCGCCGGCCTTCTCTGCGCGATCCCGATGGCCGCGCAGGAGCTCATGGCCGCCCGAGCGGCGGACAACGTCGTCCTCCAGTGGGACAACGCTCTCCTCGAAGCGATCCGGCGCGCTCCACCGGGCCCGACCGTGGTGGCCCGGTCGATTGCGATCCTCCACACAGCGATCTTCGATGCCTGGTCCGCGTACGACTCCGCCGCCCTCCCAACGATCCAGCGCCGGGGCTGGAGGCGGCCGCTCCCGGAGCGGAGCGAGGCGAACAAGATCCAGGCGATCAACTACGCCGCCTACCGCGTGGCCGCGGATCTCTTTCCCTCCTCGAAGGCGTTCTTCGACAGCCTGATGGCGATGCTGGGCGGCGACATCGCGAACGACACGGTCGACCCGTCCACCCCGGCCGGCGTCGGAAACGCCGCTGCCTCGGCGCTTCTCGCCGTCCGCCATCACGACGGTTCGAACCAGTTGGGCGACCTCCACGACGGCGCCTACTCCGACTACACCGGGTACCAGCCCGTCAACACCCCGTCGACGCTCTCCGATCCCAACCGGTGGCAGCCACTGGCCGTCGTCAACGTTCAGGGGCAGGTCACGATCCAGGTGTACACGACTCCCCACTGGGGCCTGGTGACGCCTTTTGCCCTGCCGTCGGGATCGGCGCTACGCCCGATGCCTCCCGTCCAGTACCCGTCGGCGGAGTACGAGCAGCAGGCGGCGGAGCTGATCGCGCTGAGCGCCGGGCTGACGGACTTCCAGAAATCGATCGCCGAGTATTTCGCGGACGGGCCCGGCTCGGAGTTTCCGCCCGGGCACTGGGCCCTCTTCGCGCAGGTCGTGTCGCGGCGCGACGGCCACACCCTCGACGACGACGTGAAGATGTTCTTCGCGCTCGGCAACGCGGTGCTGGACGCCGGCATCTGCGCCTGGGACGCCAAGCGCGCTTACGACTCGGTCCGGCCGATCTCCGCGATCCACTTCCTCTACGCCGGCAAGACCATCCAGGCGTGGGTTCCTTTTTCCGGGACGCAGTCGATCCCGGGCGAGCTCTGGCGCCCCTACCAGGTCGGGACCGTCGTCACCCCCCCGTTTCCGGAATTCTTCTCGGGGCACAGCGTCTTCTCGGCGGCCGCCGCGGAAGTCCTGAAATCCTTCACGGGAAGCGACGCCTTCGGATACCAGGTGACGATCCCGAAAGGGAGCTCCTTCGCGGAGCCCGGCTTCGTCCCCGCGGCGGACCTGACCCTTTCCTTTCCGACCTTCTCCGACGCCGCGAACGCCGCGGGGATGTCGCGCCGCTGGGGCGGAATCCACTTCGAGAACGGCGACCTGGCCGGCCGAGGCCTGGGACGCGTCGCGGGCGCGATGGTCTGGGCGAAGGCGAAGACCTATGTGGACGGGACCGCCTACGACGCCGAGGCGATCTCCATCACCCACCCCCACCCCTCCACCCGGGTCATTCGGCGCTGAAAGAGCAAAAGCCCGGAGTGACCTCCGGGCTTGGCTCACCTCGCGCTGTCGACTGTTGACTGTCGACTGTCGACTGTTGACTCGTCTCAGTTCGCCCTGAGCTCGCAGCGGTCGATCGGCTCGCAGATCATTCCGTCCGAGAGAAGCGAGCTTGCCAGCACATGGAGGAAATAGGGCGAGCCGCACTGCGGGTGCTCCTCGATGCCGTTGCGTCCGCACCTCGGGCAGACCTCCACGCGCCCTTCCAGTGGAACCTCGAACCCGCGCTGCAACGACGTGAAGTCTTCAACGATCATCGCAATCTCCTTAAGCCACCCTCAACATGAAGCCATGGTGCCACTCCCCGCATGATGCGAACGCACCACCTTTTCGCTGCCAGCGGAATCGGGGAAATGCGGTAATCCCTGGTTTCTAGGCGCGCCAGGACTGGAGAACCCGCATGTAGTTGGAACGTTCCAGGGCGGAGGGGTTGGGGCTCTTGGCGACGCTCATGCTCCCCTGCATCTGGCGGAGCGACTCGTAGGCGTGCTCTTCCATCCACCACTCCATCTCCTCGCGCACCCGGCGCAGCTGCTCGGGGCCGGACTTCAGGAGGGCGGACACCATCTGGACGGCGTGCGCTCCCGCCATGACCGCCTTGACGGCGTCCATCGCCGTGTGAACGCCGCCGGTAACGGCGAGGGAAGCTCGGAGGCGCCCGGAGAGGA
Organism: Thermoanaerobaculia bacterium; assembly: GCA_035259605.1. Lineage (GTDB taxonomy): Bacteria > Acidobacteriota > Thermoanaerobaculia > UBA5066 > Gp7-AA6 > JAWOLE01. The sequence continues at coordinate 1,690 of DATFWF010000039.1, read as the reverse complement.
TCGCGAGCCACCGCAGGCGAAGCAGGAGGTCTCCGGACTCCGAGAGGCGGACCTTCGGGACGACGTCGAGCGACTCGACGTCGATGTCGGGCTGGTAGAACCGGTTGAAGATCACGAGCCCGTCCACCCCGGTCTCGTCCAGCCGCCGGGCGAAGTTCGCGAAGGCGGAATAGAAGAGCGAGAGCTTGACGGCGACCGGGATCGAGACGGACCTCTTGACGGCCGAGGCGGTCTCGATCGTCTGCAGCTCGACGTCCTCGGAGCTCTTCATGGGATCCGTGGGCAGGTCGTACACGTTGACCTCGAGGGCGTGGGCGCCGGCCTGCTCGATCAGCCGCGCGTAATCGATCCAGGAGTTGGGGGTCGTCCCGTTCAAGGACGCGATGACCGGCACGGAGACGGCCTGGCGGATGCGCTGGATCTGCTCGAGGTACTCGTCCGGGCCCAGGACGAAGCCCTGCACTTGCGCCGCGTAGGAGAGGGCCTCGGCGTGGGAGTTGCCGAAGCTCTCGAAGAGCATCGCGTCTCTCTGCTCGGAGAGGATCTGCTCCTCGAAGAGCGAGTGCATGACGATCGCGGCGGCTCCGGCGTCTTCGAGACGGCGGACCATTCCGAGGTCATCCACCAGGGGTGAGGCCCCCGGCATCAGCGGATGCGGCAGCTCGAGGCCGAGATACGTCGTCGAGAGGTCCACGGCGTCACCCTTTCTGCGGCGCGGCCGCGCCATCCGGGGCCCTGGCGGAAACGAGGTCCGCGGCCTTCGGCGCGTCGGTCAGCGTCGCGAGCTGCTGGTAGTGGCGGAACCGGCGGGTCGTCTCCTTCTGCGCGGCGGCGCCGAGCATCTTCGCCCGGTCGGGGCCGAGCCGCTCGAGCATCCGGAAGCGGTTCTCGTTCTTCATGTACTGCTCGACGCGGGCCTTCGGCTCGCCGCAGTCGAGCTGCAGGGGCGGCTGCCCGGCGTCGATTCGACGGGGGTCGAACCGGTAGAGCGGCCACACGCCGCTGTCCACCGCCAGCTTCTGCTGCTCGCAGCCGTAGGCCATGTCGTAGCCGTGGGCGATGCAGTGGCTGTACGCGATCAAGAGCGACGGCCCGGGATAAGCCTCGGCCTCGAGGAACGCCTTGACGGTCTGCGCGTCCTTCGCGCCGAAAGCGATGCGGGCGACGTAGACGCTGCCGTAGCTCATCGCGATCAGGCCGAGGTCCTTCTTGGGCGTCTCCTTCCCGGCCGCGGCGAACTTGGCGGAGGCCCCGATGGGGGTCGCCTTGGACTGCTGCCCGCCGGTGTTGGAGTAGACCTCGGTGTCGAGGACCAGGACGTTGACGTCGCGGCCCGAGGCGAGGACGTGATCGAGGCCGCCGTAACCGATGTCGTAGGCCCAGCCGTCACCGCCGACCACCCAGACGCCCTTGCGTACGAGGTAGTCGGAAAGGAGCGCGAGCCGGACCGAATCCGCGTCCGTCTTCCCCTTCAACAGTCCCTTCAACTCCTCGACGCGGGCCCGCTGCGCCGCGATCGCCGCTTCGCCGCTCTGCTCCGCCGAGAGGATCTCCTCGACGAGGCGTCCCGGAAGGCTCGACGCGTTTCGCGTGACGAGCTCGCGAGCGGCGTCGCGGTGGGAATCGAGCGCCAGGCGCATCCCCATCCCGAACTCCGCGTTGTCCTCGAAGAGGGAGTTGGACCACGCCG
>DATFWF010000038.1:0-3826 GCA_035259605.1 Thermoanaerobaculia bacterium | reverse complement strand
CTTGGTGTGCTCGGGGAACTGCAGCGCGCCGCCGCGGTGCCCGATGGAGAAGAGGGTCGGTTTGAACGTCATGTCCTTGCACGCCGCCAACTTGTTCTTCAACTCGCCTTCATCCATTCCGTCGATGAGGTAGTACGGACGCGGTCCGAGCTGGATCTCTTTGTTTTCGTCATCGTTTTGAGCACTGGCTACGGCTGTGAAGCCGGAGAACACAACGAGTGCGATGGCGAAGACGGCGGCACGGGAGACGGATCGCATGAAAACCTCCTTGGTAATACCGGACGCAGAGGCGCGTCCGAGGAATGGGAAATTAGGCCGCCGGTATTGCGACGTAATGGAAGCGCTGTAAAAAGTGTCGCGTCGGTTCGACGAGCGAGTGCTTTTCTATTTAACGCGATTTCGCTTTCGCCGTCGGCAGTGAGATGAAAGTCCTGCGACGGCGGGGTGGTCTCCGGTTACTCTCAACCACTCAATAGGCGTCTCGCGGTTTGAGACTGGCCTCCCTGTCGGAAAAGAAACCCGGTGACGGCGCCGGCGGAGTCCTTCGTGAACTCGATTTCGGTCTCGCCCCAGAGGATCATGAAGAAGGTCGTCTCCGACGACGCGAAAAGGGGCAGCTCCTTCTCGGCCGGCAGGGTCAGTGTCAGGCGGCCATCGCGGAGCGCGACCTCGGCCGTGCTGCCCCAGATCTCGTAACGCCCGGCGTAGCTTGCGAGCGTTCTCTCGGGGACCGCCGCGACGCGGTGAGCCTCGAGGAAGGCGACGATCCGGGAATTCAGGTTCGCGGGAGCTTCCAGCGGCACGAGATGGCCGACGCCCGCGATCACCTCGCGGCGGGATCCCCAGATCCCCGCCTGGATCGCCCCGCTCATCGCGTGGACGTCCGGGATGTCAAGCTCGCCGTCCAGGATGAGTGTCGGGACGTGGATCTCCGCGAGACGAGCGATCGCCGGAGTCTTGAAACGCAGCTCGAATTCCCCGGAATAGCGGAGATTCTGCGGATTGGAGGCGAGCGTCGCGAGAACCTTCCGTCTTGCGGCTTCATTCTTGCCGCCGATCTGGAACCGGTCCTCCGACCAGTTCTTCGCCGCGGCCCGCACGTCCCCCTTCTGAAGCGGAGCGTTGTTGCGTGTCCCGCGCTCGTCGAAGAAGGCGGAGGACGGCATCCCGTGCACGACCGCGCCGATCAAGACCAGGCTCTCGACGAGCTCGGGATGGTGAATGGCGAAGTCGACCGCCAGAGCGGCTCCCGACGAGCACCCTACGACCGTCGTTTGCGGGATCTTCGCATGCTCGAGAACCGCCGCCAGGTCCTCGACCGGTGAGAAGGCCTTCGTCGGAGGATCCGAGCGTCCGAAACCGCGACGGTCGTAACGCACGACGTGATACCGGCCGCAGAGGCCCGGCCAGACGGCGTCCCAGGCGACGGAGTGGAGCAGGCCGTCGTGTAGCAGGACGATCGCCCTTCCGGCTCCGCACTCCTCGAGGTAAAGCCGTCCCCCCGGCACGGCGATCTTTTCGCTCTTCGGTGCGGGAGCCGGAGGCGCGGCCGGTTGACTCGAGGCCATTCCCGGTGAAGCCAGCGCGGCGGCCAGGCTCCCGATCAGGAGCGGATTGGCCATGCGTCACCTCCTCGGCGTGGACGTCGGACGCCCGACGTTCACGTTACACCTTGAGATAGAGACCGTTGGCTGAGACCCGTCGGCCGGTCTCGACCTTCGGGCGGGCGGTGTAGGTGGGTTTGAGAGGTTGGAGCGCGTGGCGGGCCATCTCGCGGTCGAGCCCGTCGGCGTCAATCAGGAAGGCGCGGCCGCTCTCGAAGCCCTCGTAAAGATTCGGTTGTCCCGGAACGGGATGGATCCCTCGGCCGGTCAGGTTGGTTTCCGGCGTGAAGACCGAGACCAGAAGCTTGCCTCCCGGCGCGAGGACGCGTGCCGACTCGGCCAGCGCGCGATCCCACTCGGCGCGGCTCTGCGCACAGTGGTAGAGACCGAGAGCCACGACGATCTCGAAGCTCGCGTCGGCGGCCCAGGAGAGATCGTCCATCCGTCCCACGCGCACGCGGCGCTCCGCCTCGGCGGATCCGAGAAGCGTGGCGAGCCGTTCGCGGGTCTTCGCGACCATCGCGGCCGAGGAATCCAGCGCCTCGACGTCGAAACCGTTTCGAGCGAGCAGAACGACATTGCGCCCGGCGGCGCATCCCAGGTCTAGGACCTTCGTGGCGGAAGGGTCCCGGTACTCGCGGATGAGCTCGGCCAGCCGCACGTCCGGCTCCCGCGCCGCGAAGCGCCCGACGTTTTCCGGGCTCTCCCAGAACGAGCTCATGCGCGGCGGACGCTACACGCGCGACCAGGCCGCGATCTCGAAACGGCCCTGGATGACGCTGCCGGCGGCGGCGGCTTCGGCGATCATCCGCTCGCGCAGGGTTTCGAGGCCGACTTCCTCCGGGGTCGCGACGCCGAAGCGATCCATCGCGCCGGCCAGCGTTTCGGCGAGGTCGGCGAAGAGGTCGAGAGGATCGGTCTTGTCCGCCGGGCCTGCGATCAGCGTTTCGAGTTGCAGCGAGGGAGGCGGCAGACCGGCGCCGATGAAGGTAGAAAACAGCCTGGCGCCCATTCGAACGTCCGCGCCGGACAACCGAAGCGTCTCGCTGTTCCACCGGCAGCACCGGTCGTAGGTCGGCGCCGGAGGAAACGACCGGACGCCGTCGAAGTCCGGCTCGTGAAAGAAGATCAGGCCGCCGCGGCGCGCGCGCGCGACGAGGGATCGGATCATCGCCGCCGGGTCGGGCTGAAACATCAGCACATAGCGGCCGATGACCGCGTCGAAGGGCCGGTCGAAAGCGATCTCGGCGGGGTCTCCCTCGCGGAATTCGACGTTGGGAAGGGAGCGAGTCTCCGCCCGGCGCCTGGCCGTCGCCAGCGCGTCGGGGGAGCGGTCCGTGCCGACGACTTCACCGGCCGCTCCGACGAGCTCCGCCGCCAGGAAGGCGACGTCGCCGGCGCCGCTTCCGACGTCGAGCACCCGCATCCCGTGGAGGAGCCCGGCGGAGAGAAGGAATCGCCGGGTGATCGGATCGATGAATCGCGCCTGCTGATTCAGGCGCTCGAGCTCCCGCTCGGAATGGCCGAGAATGTACGACTCGTTCATGTCAGGGCGAGAAACCGCGATCACGCGCGAAGACGACCGCCTGGGCTCGCGTCGCCGTCGGAGGCGCGGACGTTTCGGATGCGCTGGGTGGCCACGCTCGGCACGGGAACGGCCTCCCGGGACATTTGTCCCTCGGTTGAGGCCGTCATTCTAGTTCGACCGGGGCAGGACTCCCATGGCGCGGCGTCGGGGCTGATCCGCGGCGGAATCCCGGCGTCGCGCGTTTGTTCGTTACGATTCCCGGGTGAACGCTGCCGGTCGAACGTTTTCGGGCTGGATGCTGGGAGCGACCGTGGCGTTGCTCCTGGGAAGCGCCGGCTGCTCCGACCGGATGACGCCCGCCCGGGCCGCGACGATCCTCCGGCACTCGAAGGCCTTCCTGTCCGGCGCTCCGGAGAGCGATCCGGTCCTCGACGGTGTCTCGTCGGTCGCGATGGAACCGGCGGCGGACGGCCGCGAGGCCGATGCCTGTGTAGTGGTCTTCACGTATCACTTTCCTCCATCTCGCGGAGCGGGCGGCGCCGGACAGATCGCCGCGCCGCTGACCGCGAGCGCGTACCTGCGCCGCTCGGGAGCGGCCTGGACGGTGGACGACGCTCGAACGAGGACTCTCATCCCCTCCTGGCCGCAGTTGCCGCGAACGCAACGGCCGTTCTGACGCCGCCGGTCAGCGCGC
>DATFWF010000037.1:0-6972 GCA_035259605.1 Thermoanaerobaculia bacterium | reverse complement strand
AGGGCGCTCGACATGCCGGCGAAGACCGCCACGGCTGCGCAGAACGACTCGAGGGCGCCGCGGATCAGGCGACCGGCGACCATCGGGGACCTCCCTCCGTCGGAGGGATCATGTCAGAACGTCGGGCCGGGGAGAAGCGGGGCCCCGCCTAGCGCGCCAGCCAGCGGATCGTGTTGCGCACGAAGATCGCGTTGTCGGCCTCGCTGATCCCGCGGTGGGTCGAGCCGCCGACCGAGCCGAAGGCGCTGGCGATCCCGGCGTCGCCGATGACGACGACGCGCCCCTTGCCATGAGCAAACGCCAGGATGATTGGCTTGCCGGCGGCGGATGGGCCGTCCACGGCCTGGTTGGTCGGACCGCTGTAGGTTTCCTTCGGCGCGCGGAGGACGACGCCGGGCCCGTCGAGAGACTCGCCGACGACGTACACGACCTTCGTGACACCCGCGAAGACGGGGTGCTTCGGATCGCCGTTGGCCGCGACGTCGATCGTCAGGACGCCGTCGGGCTTGCCGTTCTCGCCCTTGCGCAGGATCGTGTTGTCGTCGAGCGTGACCTTGAAGGCGCGCGCGAGCGAGAACGCCGGTCCGCCGAACGGAGCGCGATCGGCGATCAGCAGCAGCCCGCCGCCTTTCTTCACCCACGCTTCGACGGCCGCGACCTCGGCGTCCGTGAAGGCCGGCGTCCCGATCGGCGAGCCGTCCTCCGCCTGCGCGTTGGCGATGACGAGCACCTTCGTTCCCTCGAGCGAGGAGTCGGTGAAGAGCTGGTTTCCGGGCTTGACCACGTACCCGTCCTTCGCGAAGAACCGGCCGACGGGACGGAAGTAGCTTTCCAGCGAAACGACGTTGCGGTGCCTCTGATCGATGAGGACGGAGGGACCCTTGCCCGCCGCGAAGGCGGGCTTCTCGATCGGCGGATCGAAGGAGTCGTCCACGGTCAGCTCGGAAGGCGGCGTCGCGCGGGCGACGGCGGGCGGCGTCTGCGCCCACGCGGAAGCGGCGAGGACGAACGCCGCGAAGACGAGGATGGCTCCCCGGGCTCTTTGGCTCATGGTTGTTCTCTCAAGAGAAGGAAATTCTATCCGCTCGCCGTTAGAATCCGCGCGTGCCTCCGTCCATCGACCGGCGCAGGTTCCTCCTCCTCGCGGGGACGGCGGCGCTCCTGCCCGCGGCTTCGAAGATCTCCGCGCCCTCCGTTCCGATCTCGAGGCGCCGGATGCTCCAGTTGAACGGATACGCGACCGACGCCGAGACCCCGCTCGACGCGCTGACGACCTACCTGACGCCCAACGACCTCTTCTTCGTCCGCCATCACTGGAATCCCGCCTACCAGGACGAGCGGCGCTGGTCGCTGACGGTGGATGGGGAGGTCGAGAGGCCGCTGCGGCTGACGATCGCGGACCTGAAACGGATGCCGCGGGCGACGGCGACGTGCGTCCTCCAGTGCGCCGGCAACGGCCGCGCGCTCCACAAGCCCGTGGTGCCCGGAGTGCAGTGGAGGTACGGCGCGGTCGGCAACGCCCGCTGGACGGGAGTCCGCGTCAAGGAGCTCCTGGACCGCGCGGGATTGAAGGCCGGCGCCCGCCACGCCCATACCTTCGGAGCGGACAAGCCGCCGTCGAAGACTCCGCCCTTCCGCCGGTCGGTCGAGATCGAGAAGCTCCTCGAGGACGGAATCGTGGCCTGGGAGATGAACGGCGAGCCGCTGATGGCGCTCCACGGCGCCCCGGCGCGGCTGGTCGTGCCGGGATGGTCGGGCAACCACTGGATGAAGTGGATCGAGAGGATCTCGGCCCAACCCGAGTCGCAGAAGGGCTTCTACATGGAGACGGGATACCGGTATCCGAACCAGCCGGGGGAGCCGGGCGTTCCTGTCAAGGCGGAAGACACCTCGCCGGTCACGTCTCTCTTCGTCAAGTCGAACATCACCGAGGCGCCGGCGGCCGGGAAGGTTGGTGCGCCGCTGACGATTCGCGGCTTCGCGTTTTCCGGCGCTCCGGACATCGCGAAAGTCGAGATCACCGACGACGGCGGGCAGACCTGGTATCCGGCGGCGCTCGATCCGCAGCACGATCCGTACGCGTGGCGCCTCTGGTCGTACCGCTACGAGCCGAAGGCCCCCGGAACCGTCGTCCTCGCGGCGCGGGCGACCGACAGCCGCGGGAGCGTTCAGCCCAAAGAGGCCGCGTGGAACCCGAGCGGATACCTCTACAACGCGTGGCACTCCGTCGAGATCCCGGTGACCGCATGAGCCGGTGGGCGCGCGCCGCTCTCGCGCTTCTCGCCGCGGCTGCAGTGTCGCTCTCCGCGGCCTCGGCCGCGGCCTCGAAGAAGCCGAAGAAGAACGGCTCGCAATCCACGCTCGGGCGGACGGACTTCGACGCGAGGCTGCCGGTCCTCGGCACGCGCCTCTCGGAGTTTCCGCCGGGAGAGGGCAAGGCGATCGCCGACGCGGCGTGCCTCTCGTGCCATTCGACGGACCTCGTTCGCCAGCAGCGCTTGAATGAGAAACAGTGGACCGCGAGCGTCGCGAAGATGGTCGGCTGGGGGGCGGAAGTGCCCGAAAGCCGGAAGGCGGCCCTGATCGCCTACCTCGTCAAGAACTTCGGCCCCGACAACACCAGCTTCGAAGCGATGGTGACGCGGCCGGTCGGGAAATGATCCGTTTCCGGGCCTCCGCGATCGCGGCGATGGCGGCGGTCGTCGCGGCGACGATCGGAGCCGAAGGCCCGGCGCCGCCTCCCGAGATCCAGGCGGTCGAGAGGGGGCTCCGGCCGCCGGTCCTCTTGAAGGGCGACAAGACCTGGACCCTCGAGGAGCGGATGCGGCTCCACCGCGTCCCGGCCGTCTCGATCGCCGTGTTCGGATCGGGGCGGATCCTCTGGGCGAAAACCTACGGCGTCGCGGACGCGGACACGCTCGCGCGGGCGACCGAGGCGACGCTCTTCCAGGCGGCTTCCGTCAGCAAGCCGGTCTCCGCCGCGGCGATCCTGAAGAAAGCCGAGCAGGGGAAGCTGTCGCTGGAGAAGAACGTCAACGACTACCTGAAGACCTGGAAGGTGCCCGAGAACGACTGGACGAAGGGCCGTCCCGTCACGATGGCGGAGCTTCTCTCGCACAGCGCGGGCGTCACGGTCCACGGGTTCCCGGGATACGCCGCGGGGCGCGCGGTCCCTACGCTCGTCCAGGTACTCGATGGAGCCTCTCCCGCCAACACGGCGCCGATCCGCGTGGATAGCCTTCCTGGAAAGGAGTTCCGCTACTCCGGCGGCGGCTACACGATCGCGCAGCAGGCGCTGACGGACATCGAGGGGAAGCCCTTCCCCGAGATCCTGGCCGAGACGGTGTTGAAGCCGGCCGGGATGAACGACAGCACCTACGAGCAGCCGCTTCCGCCGGACCGGCTGAAGTTCGCCTCGGCAGGACACGACGCGCAGGGACGTCCGATCCCGGGCAAGCGCCACACCTATCCCGAAATGGCCGCGGCGGGGCTCTGGACGACGGCGTCGGACCTGGCCCGCTTCGCGCTGGCGATGGACAGGTCGCTCGAAGGAAAGCCCGGCGGCGTGCTGTCGAAGGAGATGGCGGTCAAGATGCTGACGCCGGGCTTCGGCGACTACGGCCTCGGCTTCACGGTCAACAAGCGCGGCGGCGCCCTCTACTTCTCGCACGGGGGATCCAACGAGGGGTTCCGGTGCCTGCTCGTCGCGCACCGCGAAAAGGGCTACGGCGCGGCGATCATGACCAACGGCGAGAACGGCGACAAGATCCTCACGGAGGTGCTGCGAGCGATCGGGGCGGTGTACCAGTGGGAGGGATATCCGACCGGGGAGATCGAGCCGGCGAAGCTCGACGCGGCCGCTCTCGCCGCGCGGGCCGGCCGTTACCAGCTCTCGACCGACGAGATCCTGACGCTCACGCCGAAGGGCGAGCGGATGGAGGCGCGGTTTTCGCTCCTGAAGGGATTCGAGCTGATCCCGCTCTCGCCGGATTCGTTCGTCCGAACCGACGCCGACGTGCGCTACCAGTTCTCGAAGGATTCCTCGGGCCGCGACCAGGTCGTCATCTCCCCGGAGGGCGCCGAGTCGCGCACCGGCCGGCGCGTCGCCGAGACGGTTCGCGTTCCCGCCGACGAGCTCGAATCGGGAAAGCTCGACGCCGCGATCGCGGGCTACCGGCGGCTGCGGGAGGCGAACCCCTCGGATCCCTCGGTGGCCGAAGGCCGCTTGAACGAGCTCGGCTACGCTCTGCTCAACCAGGAGGAGTACAAACCGGCGATCTCGATCTTCCAGTTGAACACCGAGCTCTATCCCGACTCCGCCAACACGTGGGACAGCCTGGCCGAAGCCCACATGAAAAAGGGGGACAGGAAACAGGCGATCGCCCTCTACCGGAAAGCCCTCGAAACCCTCGCCCGCGACAAGTCCCCCGACTCCGTCAAGGAAAGCGTCAAGGCCTCCTCCACCGCCAAGCTCAAAGAACTCGGCGTAGACAAACCCTAGGGGCCCTTCGGGTCGTAGGGGAGGGGGTTTGCGGCGGGCGGACCCGCCGCATGTCGCGTCCCTCGGCCGCTGACGCGGCCGACGACGCTCGGTACGCCCCTCCCGCCCGGTCGTGCCCTCTTTCTATCGGGAGGACAGGTCGGCGGTCGCCAGGAACTTCGGCGGCCGCCGGTGCTTCGTCGCCTGCTCGTAGGCGTAAGCGATCCGGATCAACGTCGGCTCGCTCCACGCGCGTCCGAAGAAGGAGATTCCCACCGGCAGCCCGAAGTCGTATCCCGCCGGCACCGTGATGTCCGGATAGCCGGCCACCGCCGGGATCGTCGAGCTGCCGTTGACGCCGTAATCCCCGTTGACCAGGTCGATCAGCGTGGGCGGGCTGCTCGTCGGCGCCACGAGCGCGTCGAGCTTGTGCTTGTCCATGGTCTTGTCGATTCCGTCCTTGCGCGCGTTTCGCAGGTCCGCCTCGAGCGCGTCGCGGTACGCCTTCTCGGTCAGCGGCCCCTTCTTCTCCGCCTGGAGGAAGAGCTCCTGCCCGAAGTACGGCATCTCGCGGTCGCGATTCTTGTCGTTGAACTCGATCGCCTCCTTCAAGCTCTTCACGCGCGCGTTGGGCAGCGCCGCGAGGTAGAGGTTCAGGTCCGTCTTGAACTCGTAGAGCAGCACCTCCAGCTCGGTCTTCTCGAATGCGCTCGCCGTCTCGATATCGGCCGGGTCCACGATGATCGCCCCCAGCTTCTTCATGTCCTCGAGCGCCCGCTCGACGATCCGGTCGGCGGCGGCGTTCTGTCCGTAGAGGACCTTCCTCGGCACGCCGATCCGCGCCCCTTCGAGCCCCCTCGGGTCGAGGAGTTTCGCGTAGCCCTTCCCCAGGCGCGCCGTCGCCTCCTTCGTCGCGGGATCCGCCGGGTCCGTCCCCGCCATCGCGGCGAGAACAATCGCGGCGTCGGCGACGGTGCGGCACATCGGACCGGGCGTGTCCTGGCTGTGCGCGATCGGGATGATCCCCGCGCGGCTCGCCAGCCCCAGCGTCGGCTTGATCCCGACGAGCGAGCAGTTGTTCGAGGGCGACACGATCGAGCCGTCCGTCTCCGTGCCCACGGAGACCGCGCACAGGTTCGCGGAGGTCGCGGCGCCGGACCCGGAGCTCGATCCCGAGGCGTTGCGGTCCAGCGCGTAGGGGTTGCGGCACTGCCCGCCCCGCCCACTCCAACCGGAAGAGGAGTGCGTCGAGCGGAAGTTCGCCCACTCCGACATGTTCGTCTTGCCGAGGAGGATGGCTCCCGATTCGCGCAGCATCTTCACCACGAACGCGTCGGTGGAGGGGATCGATCCTTCGAGCGCCAGCGAGCCGGCGGTCGTCGTCATCCGGTCCGCCGTCCCGACGTTGTCCTTGATCAGGACCGGAATTCCATGCAGGAACCCGCGGACCCGGCCGGCCTTGCGCTCCTCGTCGAGGTGTTCGGCGATCGCCACCGCCTCGGGGTTGACCTCGAGGACCGACCGCAGAGCGGGCCCGCGACGGTCCAGGGCCTCGATCCGCGCGATGTACTTCTCCGTCAGCGACCGAGCCGTCTCCTCGCCCGAGACCATCTTCTTCTGAAGGTCGGTGATCGTCGCCTCGTCGAGCTCGAACGGCTCCACCTTCGCGGCGGCCGCGCCTTCGGGCGAGGAACCCCCGGCAGCGCCGAACGACGATTTCGCGGCGGCGATCGCCGCGCTCGCGGCGCCGTAGGCGAAGAGCGTCCTTCGATCCATTCCGCGGGATGGCTTCGCGAGGGGGCGTTTGCGCATCGTCTCCTCCGTCGGCTAAGGGATTTCTGAAAGAGATATCACGGCGAGGGCGGATGTTTAGCCGCCGCTAAGAAGAACGCAACCCACGGCTCCTCCGACGTTTCTCCGCCAATCGGTGCGGCGTGCCGTCCCCGCGGCGCTTCGGTGGCAGCGTCGTTGCTCCTTGATTCGTCGATGCGCCGCGATGGCGCAGAGGCGTTCCTTCGAGCGCCGCGATCGTGAGGAGGTCCAATGAAGAAGCTGGTTGTGTTCCTGATCGTCCTTCTCGGCGCCGCCGGCTACGTCGCCTGCGGCGGCGGGAGCAGCAATTCCTCTCCCACCGCGCCCGTCATGACGACACCGCCGCCAGGAACGACACCACCGCCGGGAACGCCCCCGCCGCCGACTCCGACCCCGTACTGAGGAGCCGGGCCGCGGGATCGGCGAGGCGGGGAAAGCAGGCCGCCAGCGGCTTCAAGTCCTCGACGTCGACGTCGGGCGGCGCGAGGATCTTCCCGTACTCGGCGAGCGCGCCCGAAGCGCGAGTCCTGCCACGCGCAGATCTCCTGCCAGGCCTCGTAGACCCTGCAAAGGCCGCCTGTCGGGTGATTGTAGGCCGATATACTTCGCGCCTCCGATGCGGCGCAGTGTCTTCGCATGGCTTCTCGCCGGGCTCTCCTGCGCGGCGATCTCGGCGGGTC
>DATFWF010000036.1:0-17160 GCA_035259605.1 Thermoanaerobaculia bacterium | reverse complement strand
TTGGCCTTGCTCCGCATGGGGTTTACCCTGCCCCCGGCGTTGCCGCCGGGGCGGTGCGCTCTTACCGCACCTTTTCACCCTTGCCGTCCGGCGCCGGAGGCGTTCGGAGGGCGGTGTGTTTTCTGTGGCACTTTCCTTCGCGTCGCCGCGACCGGGCATTACCCGGCATGCCGCCCGTGTGGAGTTCGGACTTTCCTCTCCGGTTACCCGGAGCGATCACGTGGCCCGCTCGGAGCCGCCGCGCATTCTAGCAGTTTAGGAGTCCCGGTTCTTCTCGTCTCCGAAATAGCGTAGCCAGTCGTCCACATCGACTTTCGGCGCGTCCTTGCCGGGTTGACGGTGCTCTCCTCGCCCGAATCGGGACCAGAACTCGTCCGGAGTGATCGCCCCGGCACCCGCGTCCCGAGCCCGGCGGGCGAGGCCACGGTCCGCCGTGACGACGATCACTTCCCGCGGCTCGCGAAAACGGCCGATCTCCCGGATGATCAGGTCGTCGGCCGGCTCGGAGCCGGATTCGCGGATTGTCAGGCTTCCCAGAGTGGAGCTTCGCTCGCCGGCGCCGTCGAAAAAGACCGTGGCCTTCGCGCGCGTGGCCCGGAGCCGGTCCGCGATCTCCGCTAGAAATTCTTTCCGATCTTTCTCGGAGGGGCGGGCCGTCCCCCTCGCCCGCCCGATGAGGTTGTTGCCGTCCAGAAAATACGGCATCGGAAAGAATTGGTGATTGGCGGTCGGTGATTGGTGATCTGGACGGAAGCCGGCCTACCGCCCTGTTCACAAATCACAAATCACAAATCACAAATTCCTCCGTCTGGGGTGGGCGATGCGGAAGAAGAGGACGGCGAGCGCGTGGCGGACCCGGGCCGCGTGGGTGATCAGGAGAAGGAGCAGCCCGGAGAGAACGATCGCGGTGAACCACGGCTGGAAGAAGAGGAGCGCGGCGAGGGCGACCGCGACGACATCCTCGGCGAGTGATAGCGCGAACTGCGCGAAGCCGCGCGTGGCGGCTGTCGAAGTGATCCGGCTGGTCGCGCGAGCCGCGTGCGTCCCGAGCGTCACGACGGCGGCCAGGGCTCCGGTCCCGACCTCGGCTGGAAGCGAGGCCGGCGGGACGCAGGCCAGCGCCAGGAGCACGCCGGCGACCGGGCGAAGAACGGTGTGAGCGGCTTCCCAGACGCGGTCCGCCAGCGGGATCTTGGCCACGACGAACTCGGCCAGGAACATCACCAGCGCGAGCTGCAGGAGGAACGGGCTCGCGAGGATCGGCGTCGTGACGCCTGGAAAGTCCTGCGGCAGCAGCCGCACCAGTCCGTGAAACAACAGGAGCACCGCCCACGCGTTGAGGCCCGCCGCCGCGGCCAGGCCCAACCCTGTCAGCAGCGCGGTCACGCTCGGTGGCGGAACAGGCGGGCGAGCAGTCCCGGCTTGCTCTTCTCGCCCTCCGCGGAGCCGTCCTCGCCGGGGAAGCTGGGGAGCGGAGCGTTCTCGGGTTTCTCGAAGGCCGCGACGACTTCCTTCTCGGTCTCGCCGGTCACGAGCTTCAAGAGCTGGGTGTTGTCCTTCGATGGATCCATGTGGACCGCGCGCCTCGCGAAGAGGAGCGCCTCCTCGTGCCGGCCATGCAGGTGCAGAGCCTTCGCGGCCTCGCGCAGGTACTGCTGTCTCTTCGGCGCCAGCCGCGCCGCCTCCATCAGGTTCTCCAGGCCCCGGTCCACCCAGTTGGCGTTCTGGAGCTCGACCTGCGCCAGCGTGTAGCGGTACTCGGCGTTGTCCGGCACGAAGTGAATCGCCTCGCGCAGCATCTCCACCGCGGGATAGAAGTCCTTCTCCTCGATCAGCTGCCTCGCCCGGATGAAGCTCTGCATCGCCACCTCCACCCGGGCTTCCGGGCTCGCGGGCTCGACGGCGAGGTCCACGGGCGCGATCAGGCTGGCGTCGTACTCCTCGCGCGAGGCGGGATCCGTGAGAACTCCGTTGGCAAGTTTCAAGCGCTCGAAGACGGTCGCGAGCTCCTTGCCGCAGTCGGCGAGGTCCGGACGGTGGCGCAGATCCGGATGGAAGGCGCGGCTGCGCTCGAGGTAGGCCTGCTGGATCTCCGCCTTGGTGGCCTGCTGCGTGACTCCGAGGAGCTCGTAATGCGTCAGCCAGTCGATCCGCCGGTAAGTGTTGCGCACCATGTCCGCGTATCCGACCGGGCGGGAGGGCGCCTCGGTGCTGACCTCGACGTTCAGCCGCTCGAGCCCCGCGGCGGGCGGCAGAACCGATTCCTCGGTCTTCCACTCGATGATCCCGCAGGAGAAGAGGGCGTAGAGGATCTTGGCCGACGCGCCGCGCGACGCGCCCCCGAGCTTGAGCAACCCGTCGAGGTCGAGCACGCCGTCCACCCGCGACAGCAGGTACGCCTCCTGCGGGGTCAGCGGCAGGTACTGGAACCGGGACATCGGGTCCTCGGAGAGAATCGGGACGCTCTTGCCCTCCCCCAGCCTCTCGCGGAAGACGTCGCTCTCCGGCAGGCGGCGGATGCCCTCGACGATCAGCGCCGCGGTCGAGAGGTCCAGCGCGACGTCCGGGTCCACTACGCCCGCGGAGGGCTCGAAGCGGTAATCCCCCTCGGTCCATTCGAACGTCGAGAAGACGATCTCCTCGACGAGCCGCCGCATCTCCGCGTCGAGAACCGCCCGCGAGACGAGCCCGCGCTCGACGAGAACGCGGCCCAGGCGCGCCCTCCCCTTCCGCATCACCGTCTCGAGCGCCCAGGCGAGATCGCGCTCGGTGATCCACCCGCGGCGCTTCAGGAAGGCGCCGATCTTCTGGCCCTCGCGGGACGAAGTCGCGGTGCGAAGCTCTCCCGCTTCGAAGAAGAGGTTCCTCGTCTCGTCCTTCCGAAAGACGCGGAGGGTTCCCTTCATGCCCTTCCGGAAGATCCGGCGAAGGACATTGGGAAGCGGAGTCGCCGCGAGCGACCCGCGAAGGACGGCCTCCTGTGTCTGGCTTGCCACGGGGACTTCGGACAGATTAGCAGACCTCCTGAGCGCAGCGAAGGACCTGCGAGGCCGGGCCGCGCGATCCCTGTTCACCACCTACCGGACCGAGACCGCGACGGGACGGTTTCCCGGGACCACGAAGAACGACGGGATCTTCGCCCGCGCCGCCTGAGCCTGGGAGAGAGTCGCGTAATGGCCCCAGAGGACGCGGAAGCAGGTCCGGCCGCGATACGGCGTCGTCAGGAGCCACATCGTTCCGGCGGGCTTGTCCCACGCCCAGGCCTTTTCGAGCGTCTCGATTTCGCAGGCGAGCTCGAGCTGAACCGCGTAGCGCGCGTTCGCGCGCCTGGCGAGCGCCTCCCGGTCCCTCTCGGCCCGGCGGATCCATTCTCCTCGCGCCGACTCGCCGGTTCCCTGGACGGCGGGCTGCGGAGTCGGGATCGGGGTCGCCGCCGCCGGAGGACGCGTGGGCGGCTTCGTCGCCGGGGGCGCCTTCGTCGCCGTCGCGGGCGCGGGACGGGCGGTCGCGGAAGGCCGCTTCGTTGGAGGAACGGTCGGGACCGCGGTCGGCGTCCTCGTCGGCGCCGGCCGCGTCGGGACACGCGTGAACGTCTTCGTCGGGGCGGGCCGGGTCGGCGTCGCCGTTCGCGTCTTCGTCGGAGCCGGGGTCGTTGGAGTTGGCGTCGGCGTCTTCGTGGGCGGCGGCGGCGAGGTGGGCTTCGCGGTCGGGGTGCGGGTTGGCGCGGGGCGGGTGGCCGTCGAGGAAGGAGTCTTCGTCGGAGCGGGCCGCGTCGGCGACGCGGTCGGAGACTTCGCGGAGGTCGCGGCGGCGGCTTGCGGAGTCGGAGAGGGAGCGGCGGTCGGCGAGGCGGGCGCCGCCTGGATCGCCGCTGCCGGCGGTGTCGGGGTCCTTCTGCCTCGCCGCGAAAGAGGCAGGGCCGTTTCGGCCGGAGGAAAGACCGGGACGTCATGAGCGGCCGTCGTCTCCGCGGCCGGCCCACCCGCGGCGCCCTCCGGAGCGCGAGAGCGAACGCGCATCACGACCACCGCGGCGACCGCGACGACCAGGACAGCGAGGAGTGCGGCCAGGAGTCCGCCCCGGCCGCCGCCCCCGTCCGAAGGCGGCTCGAAGACAGGGGGAGGAGGAAGCGGCGGCGGCTCGTAGCCGCCCAGGTCTCGTTCCAGCTCCTTTCGCTCGAGAGCGGGGATCTCCAGCTCGTGAGGCGGCTCCCCGTACGGCTCCGACATCAGGTCGGCCGGCGTCGAGGCGGTGTCGAAGGGGAGGACGGGGAGACGTTCGGCGGGGCCGGCCGTGGCGGGTGCGGGCTCCGGGGCCGGAAGCCCGGCGGGAGTCTCCGGTTCCGGAGGAGGCCCGAGAGGCGGAGGCGAAACGCCTTCAGCCAGTGCCGGCTCGACGGGCGCCTTCTCGGGAGGCTCTTCAGGGGTGTCCTCTTCTCGAATCGGCGGCGGAGGAAGAGCCGCGGGCGCCGCCCTCTCCTCCTCGGCGAGAGGCTGCGCGGCCTTCGCCGCTTCCCGCTTCTTCTTCCTCGGAGCCGCGGCCGCGGGGCGCGGGGCCGCGGCTTCCTGCGGATGAATGAGGCCGAGCGTCGTCAGCGCCGCCAGCAGCTTGAGAACCGCGAACTCCTCGGCCGGAGCTTTCGCGGCGATCTCCTCGGCCGTCGCCTTGCCGTCGATCAACTGGATCACCGATCCCGCGTCCGACGTCAGGCCGAAGCCCTCGAACTCTTCGTCGAAACGCTCCGAGCGCACCAGGGGCAGGTCCGATGGCCCCAGGTAGTGCTCGACGAGCGTTTGGTCGCGCGACCGCAGGAAGAGCTCGAGGATCAGCCTCGGGATCGGAAGCGTCCAGTCGCCGGCCTCCGGCAGCGCCGCCGGATCGTGGGTGTACTCGCCTGCCAGCCAGCCGAGGAGGTCCGACAGGATCTCGATCGCCCGGATCTTCTGCCCCCATTTCCACTCGCGGACCGTCAGGAGGCCGGCCTGGAGCGCCGCCATCGCGGGATCGGCCGCTTCGGGCAGGTTGAGGCGCTCGAGGGCGCCTCGGTCGAGCTTGCCTCCCCGTTCCAGGATCGCCGCGACGGCGAACTGCGACTGAGAGGAGTGAGAGGCGACGATCTCTCCGTTGAGGATTTCGAAGCCCGCGCTGGCGCCGGAGCGGGAGAAGCGCAGCTCCCCGCTCGCGTTCTCGCGCCAGAGCGACACGAAGGAGGCCAGGAGATCGACGGTGCGGATGTCCCCCGCGGTCTCGAAGACCGGCCTCATGCGCTGTGAGTCGTCGTCGCCGGCTCTCCCTCCGCCACGGCGGACTCCTGCTGGCCCTCGGCTCCCCGGGCTTCATCGAGGTAGAGCCGCACGGCACGGGCCGTCGCCTGCCCCACCGCCTCGGCGAGCATCGCAGGGTCCGCCGCGGCGACTCCGGAGAGCGAACCGAATCGCCGCAGCAGGATCCGGGCGCGTGTCGGGCCGACTCCCGGGATGTCCGTCAAGCTCGTCTCGCGCATTCTCTTGCCTCGGCGCCCGCGGTGCCGGGAGATCGCGAAGCGGTGAGCCTCGTCGCGCAGCCGCTGCACGAGCTTCAGGGCCGGGTCGTTGCGGGCGAGGCGGATGGGGTCCGGCTTCCCGAGCGCCCAGATCTCCTCCTCCCGCTTGGCCAGGCCGATGACCGGCAGCTCGATCCCCAGCCGGTCGAGAGCGGTCAGCGCGGCCTGGAGCTGGCCCCGGCCGCCGTCCACGATGACGAGGTCGGGCATCTCGCCCTGCTCGTCGCGAACGCGGCGATACCGGCGCTCGACCGCCTCGGCCATGCTCCGGAAGTCGTCCGGGGCGAGCAGGCTCTGCGACGCGATCCCGAAGAGGCGGTAGTCAGACTTCTTCGGCTTGCCTTCCTCGAAGACGACCAGCGAGGCGATCGAATCGGTGCCCTGGAGGTGCGAGATGTCGAAGGCCTCGATCCGGCGCGGAGGCACCGCCAGCCCGACGACCCTCGCCAGCCGCTCGAGGGCGAGCTGGTCCTCTCCTCCCGCGCGGCGGAAGCGAACGCGGTGGCGCTGCTGGGCGTTGGTGTTGGCGAGCTCGACCCGCTCTCTGGCCGCTCCGCGCCTCGGGACCCGGACGCTCACCTTCGCCCCGCGACGGGACAACATGAAGCCCTCGATGAGCTCCGGCCGTGCGATCGGGACGGGAAGGTGGATCTGCGCCGGCAGGAACGGATTGGCGTCGTAGAACTGCGGAAGAAACGCTTCGAGGAAGGCGGCCGGCTCGATCTCCTCGGACTTCTCGAAGAAGAATTCGCGGCGGTCCTGGAGGATCCCGCCGCGCACGACGAGGACCGAGATCGAAACGTCTCCGCCCGCCTCGAAGAACCCGAAGGCGTCCACGCTCTCCCCCTTCATGGACTGGACGAGCTGGCGCTCCGAGACGTCCTCCACGGTCCGGATGGCGTCGCGGTAGGCGGCCGCCATCTCGTAGTTCTCCTCCTCCGAGGCCCGCAGCATCTTCTCCTCCAGCCTCGGGAGGAGCTCGTGGTTGCGCCCCTGGAGAAAGAGGATCACGTCGTTGACCGCCTCGTCGTAGGCTGCCCTGGTCGTCAGGCCCGCGACGCAGGGGCCCAGGCACGCGTGGAGGTCGTAGTAGAGGCAGGGCCGGGGCAGCTTGCCGTCGATCTCGATCGTGCAGGTGCGGATCTGGAAGTGGCGCGTGATCATCCGCATGATCCGCCGGGCAAGCCCTCCCCAGAACGGCCCGAAGTAGGAATGGCCGTCCTCGGCGACCCGCCGGGTCACCAGGGCGCGCGGCCAGGGCTCGCCCGTGGTGATCTTGATGTACGGGTAGGTCTTGTCGTCCCGGAGACAGATGTTGTAGCGCGGGCGGTGTTTCTTGATGAGGGCGTTTTCCAGGAGCAGCGCCTCGAGCTCGGTGTTGGTTCCGATCGTCTCGAGCTCCTGGAAGGTCCTGACCAGCGCCTGGGTCTTGGCGTCCCTGGCCTCCTTCGAGAAGTAGGAGGCGACTCGCTTCTTCAGCGAGGTGGCCTTGCCGACGTAGAGGACCTTCCCCTTGCTCCCCTTGAAGATGTACACGCCCGGCGAATCGGGGAGGTTGCCCGGAGGACGCTTGGGAGGGGCCACGGAAAGAGTGTAGCAACCGATTCGGGATTTCGGATTTCGGATTTCGGAGCTCGGATCGCGTGGGACAGTCGGCTGCGCGCGGTGCGGTATGATGCGCGCAACTTGAGCCGCCAATGAAAGAGTGCCCGTACTGCTATACGGCTGTCGGTATGGACGATACGGTGTGCCCGAAGTGCGGGCGCGAGATCCAGCAGTGGCAGACCGGCTTCTACACCCGCCAGCCGCTTCCCAAGAAGAAGAGCGCGGCGGTCCTTTCGATCGCCACGGTCGCCTTCCTCCTCATCGTCTTCGGCTTCCTGAAGGCCTGCCACATCCTGTAGGGGCGGGCCTGGCGCCCGACCGCCGGGGCCGCGCGGTCCGGAATCGCGCCGAGCATAGAATCACGGCGTCCCTGGCTACCGAATGCGATCCTTTCGACGAACCCGGCGCGTCCTCGGACCGGCTCTGACCTGCGCCGCCGCCGTGCTGATCGGAGGAGCGGCCGGAGTCCTCCTCGGCAACTGCGGACCGTTCACGGACTTCACGGACGCCGCCTTCTGCCCGTTCGTCCTGGAGATCTTCACCCTCGGGATCACGACCGGAACGACGCCGACGACCTACGATCCGGCGAGCCCGGTCTCGCGCGTCCAGATGGCGGCATTTCTCTCGCGCACGGTGGATGCGGCGTTGAGGCGCGGGAGCCGGCGGGCGGCGCTCGGTCAGACCGCGGTCCCGCAGAGCTTTGGGGTCCTGGGCATCACGACGGTCGGCGCCGGGCCCCGGCTCCTCCGTTTCGACGGCGCGGATGTCTGGGTCGCCAACTTCGAGTCGGACTCGGTTTCGAGGGTGCGTGCCAGCGACGGGAAGCTCCTGGAGACCTGGACGGGTGCGGTCTCCGCCCAGGGGGTCCTGGCGGCGATGGGACGGATCTTCGTTCGGTTCTAGGCCCGGACCCGAAGCCCGGGCTGCTTTCGAATTCCGGAGGTCCCCATGAAAGCGCTTCGCCGCCGCACGCGTTTGCTCGCAGCCGTTGTCGCCGCGCCCGCGGCTGTCTTGGCCGGAGGCACTGCGATCCTCGCCTCCTGCGGGCCGTTCACGGACGTGACCGACGGGGTCTTCTGCCCCTTCGTGCTGGAAATCTTCTATCTCGGAATCACGACCGGCATCAACGCGACGACCTACGACCCGGCAAGCCCGGTTTCGCGCCTCCAGATGGCGACGTTCCTCTCGCGGACCGTGGACCGGCTCCTCCAGCGCGGCGGGCGGCGGGCTTCCCTGAACCAGTTCTCCGCTCCGCAGGGCGAGAGCCTGCTCGCGCTGACGACCGTCGGAAGCCAGCCGCATCTCCTCCGGTCCGACGGGACGGATGTGTGGGTCGCCAATTTCGGTTCCGCCTCGGTCTCGCGGGTGAGGGCGAGCGACGGGAAGGTCCTCGAGACGTGGACCGGCGCGCCGTCGGCGGCGGGCGTTCTGGTCGCCATGGGACGCGTCCTCGTGACGGGCTTCACGCTCCCCGGAACTCCCGCGAATCTCTTTCTGATCGATCCGAGCGCTCCGGCGGGGGCAGTCACTCTCGTCGCCTCGAACCTCGCCAGCGGATCGGTCGGGATCGCCTTCGACGGGTCCCGGGTCTGGACGGCCGGGGTCTTCCAGGGCGTCTCGATCGTGACGCCGGGCGCGTCGATTCCCTGGACCGTGACGACCGCCACGACCGGGTTCTCCCAGCCGCAGGGCCTCGTGTTCGACGGCGCGAACGTCTGGACCACGGATCAGAACGTGAGCCGGCTCTACAGGCTCGACGCCGCGGGGGCGATCCTCCAGACGGTCACCGTCGGGATGACTCCTCTCTATCCCGCGTTCGACGGCGCGAACATCTGGGTCCCCAGCCAGGTCGGGCAGTCGGTGACCGTGGTCCGCGCCTCCACCGGAGCCGTCCTGGCGACGCTCACCGGAAACGGGCTCGCGGGCCCGCAGTCGGCGGCGTTCGACGGGCAGCGCGTTCTGATCGCTTGCCTGGGCGGATTGTCGGTGTGGAAGGCGGCGGACTTGACGCCGATGGGATTCGTCTCGATGATCAACAACGCCTACGGGTCGTGCAGCGACGGCGTCAATTTCTGGGTGACGCTCAATAACACGAACCGGATCGCGCGGTTCTAGGCGCCCGACGAGAGGCGGGAGGGCGCAAGGCCCGCTCCTACAGCGCCAGGCTCAACGGAAGATCTGCAATTCGCGAAGGCCCCGCAGCTCGTCGCGGAGCTTCGCGGCCCGCTCGAAGTCGAGCTCCTTCGCCGCGGCCTTCATGGCCTTCTCCAGATCCACGATCCGGCGGCGAAGGGTCTCGGTGTCCGGGACGTCGGAGGGAGGCGGCGCGATCAGCTGGTCGTGGTAGTCGAGGTTCGAGAGGCGCAGGAGCGGCGAGTTGATCTGCTTGACGATCGACGCCGGCTCGATGCCGTGCTCCTTGTTGAACTCCTCCTGGATCTCGCGGCGGCGCCGGGTCTCCTCGATCGCCCTCCGCATCGAGTCGGTCACGACGTCGGCGTAGAAGAGGACCCGGCCGTGGAGATTCCGGGCGGCGCGGCCGGCCGTCTGGATGAGCGATGTGCCGCTCCGCAGGAACCCCTCCTTGTCGGCGTCCAGGATCGCGACCACCGCGACTTCCGGCAGGTCGAGCCCCTCCCGCAGGAGGTTGATCCCGATCAGGCAATCGAAGACCCCGCGCCGGAAGTCCGTCAGGATGTTGACCCGGTCGAGGGTCTCGATGTCGGAGTGCAGGTACCGGCAGCGCACGCCGACCTCCGAGAAGTACGTCGTCAGCTCCTCGGCCATCCGCTTGGTCAGCGTCGTGACGAGGACGCGCTCCTGGCGCTCCGCCGCGTCGCGCACCACCGCCAGCAGGTCGTCCACCTGGCCCTTGACCGGCCGGACCTCGATGACGGGATCGAGCAGTCCGGTCGGCCGGATGATCTGCTCGACGTACTCGCCTCCCGCCTTCCCCAGTTCCTCGGGGCCCGGCGTCGCGCTGACGTGGACGACCTGGTTCAAGCGCGTCTCGAACTCCTCGTAGGTCAGCGGCCGGTTGTCCAGCGCCGAGGGGAGGCGGAACCCGTACTCGACGAGGACCTGCTTGCGCGAGCGGTCGCCGTGGTACATCCCGCGGACCTGCGGCAGGGTCACGTGCGACTCGTCCACGACGAGCAGGTAGTCCTTCGGGAAGTAATCGATCAGCGTGGGCGGAGGCTCGCCCGGCCGCCTCCCGGAGAGGTGGCGCGAATAGTTCTCGATCCCGTTGCAGTACCCGAGCTCCTTGATCATCTCCAGGTCGAACATCGTCCGCTGGTGGAGCCGCTGGGCCTCGAGAAGCCGGTTGGCCGCGGTCAGCTCCGCCATCCTCTCGTCGAGCTCCAGCCGGATCGTCCCGACGGCCCGCTCCAGCGTCTCCCGCGGCGTCGCGTAGAAGGTTCGGGGATAGAGCGCCACGCGGTCGAGCCTCTCGAGCGCCGTCCCCCGCAGCGGGTCCGTCCGGGTGATCCTCTCGATCTCGTCGCCGAAGAACTCCACCCGAAGCCCCATGTCCTCGTACGCCGGGTGGATCTCCAGCACGTCGCCCCGCACCCGGAACGTCCCGCGCGCCAGATCCATGTTGGTCCGCTCGTACTGCATCTCGACGAGCTGCGAGAGAAGCGCGGGCATCCCGATCCGCTCTCCTACCGTCAGGTAGGCGAGCATGTCGTAATACGACTCGGGCGAGCCCAGGCCGTAGATGCAGGAGACCGAAGCGACGACGATGACGTCGCGCCTCTCGAAGAGCGCCTTGGACGCCGAGAGCCGGAGCTTGTCGATCTCCTCGTTGCGCGAAGTCTCCTTCTCGATGTACGTGTCGGTCTGCGGGACGTAGGCCTCGGGCTGGTAGTAGTCGTAGTAGGAGACGAAGTACTCGACGGCGTTGCCCGGGAAGAAGGAGCGGAACTCCTGGTAGAGCTGCGCCGCCAGCGTCTTGTTGTGCGAGAGCACCAGCGTCGGCCGGTTGACCGCCTCGATGACCTTGGCCACCGTGAAGGTCTTCCCGGACCCGGTGACGCCGAGCAGGACCTGGTGGGGCTTTCCCTCCTCGAGGCCCGCGGCGAGCCGGTCGATCGCCGGCTGCTGGTCTCCCTGCGGGGCGAACTCGGTCTCCAGGCGGAAGCGGCCGGACGCCTCCGACTGCGCCTCCTTGTAGGACCCGGGCTTGGGCAGCCGGGAGGGGTGCGTGGGTTTTTCGCGCGCGCCGGGGCGGGGGCTCACGGGGTCGGCCGGGGAGAGACCGGCGCCGGTTCGGTGATCTCGACGGGCGGAGAAGAGGGCGTCGAGCCGCCCTTGTCCCGGAAGAGACGGATCATCTCCCGAACCTGCTCGTGGTTGATGTCGCTGCCGCCGCCCGTCATCAGGGTCGTCCTCATCCGCTCGAGAGGCTCCTTGCGGACGCGCCCGTCGACGAGCGCCTTGCGGAACTCCGCGTAGGCGTCGCGCAGCTCCCGCTTGTCCGTCTCGGTGACGTCGGACGCGTAGTGCGACTCCACCTGCCGCATCACGAAGTCGGTGATCACCTGGGGCTTCGACCGGACGTAGAGGATGAGCCCGAGGCAGAGCGCCGCGACGGCCAGCGCCGCGATGCCGCATCCGACCAGGACCCTCTTGCCGCACCCGCTTCGGGGCGGAACGGGCTGGATCGGCGGAGGGGCGGCGGGGGGAAGGGTGCTCACAGGGAACCGGCTTATAACACACGATCCGTTGACCCGGCGCGTACAATGACTTCGTGCCCCGGCGCCTCCTCTTCTTCCTCATCCCGCTCCTGGTGGCCGGGGTCCTCGGCGGATTCGCCGGGTCGATCGCGACCGGCCTCGTCCGGGTCCCGCGCGTCTCGGAGCTGGCGACTTACCGGCCCGACATCATCACCGAGATCCGCGCGGCCGACGGCTCGACGATCGCCCGCTACGCGATCGCGCGGCGCATCCTGATCCCCAGGAGCGCCATCCCACCGGTCCTGCGCAACGCGATCGTGGCGACCGAGGACAAGAACTTCTTCAAGCACGGCGGGGTGGACATCGTGCGAACGGCGTCGGCGCTCCTCTCCGACGTCCGGAGCAAGCGCTACGCCCAGGGCGGCTCGACTTTGACGCAGCAGCTGGCGCGGCGGATCTTCCTGTCCCCCCGCAAGACGCTCTCCCGCAAGATCAACGAGTACTTCGTCACCTTCGAGATCGAGCGCCGCTACTCCAAGGACCAGATCCTGACGATGTACGTCAACGAGATCTACCTCGGCCACGGCAACTACGGCTTCGAGGCGGCCTCGCGCTACTACTTCGGCAAGGGCCTGAAGGACGTAACCGTGGCGGAAGCGGCGCTCCTGGCCGGGATCGTCCAGCGGCCGGAGGACCAGTCCCCCTTCCGCAACGCGTCGCTTGCCCGGGCGCGCCGCGCGACCGCGCTTCGCCGGATGCGGGCGGAGGGCTACATCACCGACAAGGAGCTGAAGGACGCCGAGAACGAGCCGCTGCCGGCCGTGCCCGCGCTCAAGGAGACGGTCGTCGCGCCTTACTTCTGCGAGGAGATCCGGCAGTACCTCGAGCGGACGTACGGGGAAAAGGACCTCTACCGCAGCGGCCTGCGCGTGGACTCGACGCTCGACCCGGAGCTCCAGGCGTACTCCGAGGAGGCGCTCGGCTGGGGACTGCGCCGGCTGGCGAGGCGCCACGGGTTTCACCCGCCGAGGAACCTCAAGGCGGAGGGGTACTCCAACCTGGGCAGTTTCGTGGATCCTTCCTGGCAGAACGCGCGCCTCGCCGAGGGCGACACCCTTCGAGGCGTGGTTCAGGAGGTCTCCGCTTCGGGCGCCGACGTCCGCATCGGGGGGAACAGGTTTCCCCTCCGCGCCTCCGGCTATTCCTGGACGGGCGCGAAGCAGGCCGACAAGATCCTCAAGGTCGGAGATCTCGTCACCGTGACCCTCCAGAAGGGGAAGGACGGCGGCGCGCTGCTCCTCGAGGAAGACCCGCGCGAGCAGGGGTCGGTCCTGATCCTGGAGAACTCGACCGGCGCGATCCGGGCGATGGTCGGCGGCTACGACTGGACCCAGTCGAAGTTCAACCGAGCGGTCCAGGCGCTGCGGCAGGCCGGCTCGACCTTCAAGCCTTTCGTCTACCTCGCCGCGCTCGAGGCGGGCTACACCCCGTCGGACACGATCTTCGACGGGCCGATCTCGATCGTCATCGATCCTCGCCAGCCGCCGTATCGGCCGGGCAACTACGACAAGAAGTTCCGCGGGATCGTGACGCTGCGGGTGGCCCTGGAGCATTCGATCAACGTGCCGACGATCCGGCTGGCGCAGTTAGTCGGCCTCTCGCATGTCGTCGAGGCGGCCCAGCGGCTCGGCATCCGGCAGAAGATGCTGGCCTACCCCTCGCTCGCCCTCGGAGCGTTCGAGGTGACTCTCGAGGAGATGACGGCGGCCTACTCGACTTTCGCCAACCAGGGACTCGCCTTCACGCCCTACGCCTTCGACCGGATCAGCGACGCCAACGGCGACGTGCTCGAGGCTACCCATCCGGACGCGCGCGAGGTCGCGAGCCCGCAGGCCTGCTTCCAGCTCCTCCAGATGTTGAAGGGCGTCACGCAGCGCGGGACCGGGGCCGCGGCGGCGAAGCTCGGACTGAACATCGCCGGCAAGACGGGCACGACCAGCGACTTCACCGACGCGTGGTTCATCGGCGGGACGCCGCGCTACACGGTCGGCGTCTGGATCGGCAACGACATGAAGACGGTCTCGATCGGGCCGGGCATGGAGGGAGCGAAGGTCGCGCTCCCGGTCTGGATGAGGATCCTGGAGAAGATGAAGGAGAAGGGGAAGATCGACCCGAAGGCCGACTTCGACGCTCCGCCCAACGTGGTCTTCGCTCCGGTGGATTACGAGACCGGCCTGAAGGCGACGCCCTCCTCGCCGAAGCCGATCCTGGAATCCTTCGTTTCGGGATCGCAGCCGACCGAGGAGTGGAACAACAAGTGGCAGGAGATCACACGCCTCCCGTGGTCTCTCCAGAAGTCCTTCTACGTGCCGAAGAAGGGAGAGAGCGCCGACGACGCCGAGGAAGAGGCTCCGTCCACGACCCCCGCGCCTTCGACCACCCCGGCGCCGGGAAAACCCAACTAGTTACGACCCCGCCCACTCCGTAATCCGCCTCACTCCCTCCTGGATGCGCTCCTCCGGCGTCGCGAAGGAGAAGCGCACGCACACGTCCATGCCGAAGGCCTCGCCTGGGACCGCGGCGACCCGCGCCTCTTCGAGGAGGAGCCTGCAGAACTCGACGGAGCCCTTGACCTTCTTCTTCGAGTAGAGCGCCGAGACCTTCGGAAAGACGTAGAAGGCGCCCTCGGGGTCCGCGCACTTGATCCCGGGGATCGCCTTCAAGCCGCGCAGGATCATCTCCCGCCGGCGGTCGTAGTGGGACAGCATCTCCGCCACCGACGCCTCGGACCGGTCGATGTCGGTCAACGCCGCCCTCGCCGCTTCCTGCGAGATGGAGGAAGCGTTCGATGTCGAGTGGCTCTGATAGGACGACATCGCCGAGACGAGCTCTTTCGGAGCGAGCGCCCACCCGAGCCTCCATCCCGTCATCGCGTAAGTCTTGGAGGCGGCTCCCGTGACGACGATGCGCCCCGGGTGCTTCGTCCAGAAGGCCGCGGC
The DNA here is from genome assembly GCA_035259605.1 of Thermoanaerobaculia bacterium. Lineage (GTDB taxonomy): Bacteria > Acidobacteriota > Thermoanaerobaculia > UBA5066 > Gp7-AA6 > JAWOLE01. The sequence continues at coordinate 2,335 of DATFWF010000036.1, read as the reverse complement.
GGAGACGTGCTTCCTCCCGCCGTAGAGGAAGTGGTCGTACGTCTCATCGAAAAGGAGGATCGCTCCGCGCTCGGCGCACCAGTCGAGCAGGCGCGACAGCTCCGCCTTCTCGATCAGGGCGCCGCTCGGGTTGCACGGGGAGTTGACGATGACCGCCCGGGTCTTGCCCGTCGCGGCGCGGTCCAGGGCCGCGACGGCCGGCTTCCAGCCCGACCGCAGGTCCGTCGGGACGAAGACCGGCTCCGCGCCGCAGAGCCGGACGATCTCCGGGAACGAGACCCAGTACGGCGCGAACATGGCCACGTCGTCGCCTTCCTGGACGAGCGCCTGGCAGACATTGAAGACCGCCTGTTTTGCCCCGGCGGTGACCAGGACGTTCTCGCGGCCGCATTCGGCGCCCTGCTCGCGGCGGTACTTGCCGGCGATCGCATCGCGAAGCGCGGGCTCCCCCGCCGAGTCGGTGTACTTCGTGCGGCCCGCCCGGATCGCCTCGATGCCCGCCTCCCTCACGAACTCGGGCGTGGCGAAGTCCGGCTCGCCGATGCCGAAGTCCACGACGTCCACCCCGGCGGCCGCGAGCGCCGTCGCCGCCCGGCCGACGGCGGCGGTCGGAGACGGCGCGAGGTGCGCGACGCGGCGGGAGAAGCGCGGCGTGGTCACATTCGCCTCCACGCGCGGGCGAACGCGGGGAAGGCCTCGAGCTTCTTGCGCCCGGTCAGGAGGAAACCGACCTCGAGGACGATCCACCCGAGGTACACGTAGAGCATCTCGTGGCGAAGCGACGGGACGAGGAACTGGACGAGCCACAGGACGAAGAGTCCCGCCGCCTCGTAGGCCGCGAGGTCCATCGAGGCCAGGAAGAGCCAGCCCAGGAACGCCTGCACGATGGTCAGCAGGATCTCATGGCGCTGAAAGTCGTCGAACGGGAGCGCCTGCGTGGATCCATGGCTCCAGCAATAGATCACGGCCAGCAGCCCAGAGAGAATCCCCCACTGGTTGATGTTCGAGGAGACCATGTTCATCAGGGCCACGGGCGCCCGGTTGACCCGCCGCGCCCAGGCGAACGCCGAGGTCTTCTCGGGGAACTCCGAGAGGAACGGCGCGACCCACTGGATGAAGACGAACTGGGACATCCCGAGGCTGACCGCCAGCGACAGCATGGACTTCAGGAACGGCTCGGCGATCAGGGCGATGACGACTCCTCCCCCGAAGAGGAGGAGGCCGACCGCGCCCCAGCGCTTCCACCCCTTCTGGGAAAGGGCCCAGCGGGAGATCGGCGGAACCTCCTCGTTCTCCTCGACCGTTTCGGGGCGCGGCGGCAGGCGCAGGAGGATCCAGAGGTACGTGACGTACGTCGCGGCGAGGACGGCGGAGTCCACCAGCGACAGGCTCGCCTTGAGCCAGATCACGACGAAATAGAGGAGCGGAGGGAGAAGGCCGAGCACTTCGACCGCGTGCTCGTCGTGGAGCTGCAGCTTGGCGAGGCGCCGCTTCTTGGTGCGCACCGAATAGAACGCGGCGACCCCGTAGATCATCGGCCACCCCAGGCCGGTCAGGAGCCGCAGGCTGCCGGTGAAGTTGGCGATGGCGAGATGGACCATGTCCGGGTTCTTCCCCGCCTTCCACGCGATCACCGCCTCGACCGCGAACTCGGGGAACGTCTGGACGAGCGCGAGGATCGCCAGAGCGAGGCCCTGCGAGACGAGGAACTCCGCCGCCTCGGCTCCCCAGGCCACGAGGAAGGCCGAGCCGATCATCGCGGGGAAGGTCCAGAGGGCGGAGAGCGGGGAGCCGGGAGCGGATTCGGAAACGGCGGCGGCCAGGAAGAGCCGGTCCCGAAGGGACTTCATCCTCGCCGGTTATAGCATGCCTGTCCGTGGCCGTGATCGAGTCTCCGTCCAACCCGCTCATCCGCGAAGTCGGGCGCTCGATCGAGGAACGAACCCACTTTCTCCTCGAGGGGGAGAAGGCGATTCTCGAGGCCGCGGCGGCCGGTCTTCCGCTCGAGCACGTCTTCCACGATTCGAGCGTGCGCGCCGGCAAGCTCGCCGCGCTCTCCTCGGCCAGGCCCCGCCAGGTCTCCCGCGGCGTGCTGGAGCGGCTGGCGGAGTCGAAGACGCCGCAGCATCTCCTCGCCGTCGTGCGGCGCCGCGACGTCGCCGTCTCGGAGGTCCTCGAGCGGCCGGGTCCGGTCGTTTTCGTCTTCGGGATCCAGGACCCCGGAAACCTCGGCGCGATCGTGCGCGTCGGCGAGGCGGCGGGCGCGGCGGGGATCGTCTCGGCGCCCGGCACTGCCGACTTCTTTCACCCGAGGGCGGTCCGGGGAAGCGCCGGC
>DATFWF010000035.1:0-8484 GCA_035259605.1 Thermoanaerobaculia bacterium | reverse complement strand
CTCTCCCAGCCGATCCACTTCGCTTCCTTCTCGTTCCAGGCGCGGCGGCGGTGGAGCAGCAGGAACCGCGGGCCGCCGTCCGGCGCGGGTCCATGCGCGGCGTTCAACCGGGAGATCCCGGAGGCCGCCGCGGCGAGGAGGCGCTCGTCCTCCGGCAGGATCTCCGAGTCGGCGTCGGTCCAGTCCGAGAGGAGCGCGAAGCGGATGTCTCCGCCGGCCGAGGCGAAGAAGTGAACTTCCAGCCGTTCGATCAGCCGCTCGATGTCGGGCTCGCTCGCCAGGAAGGTCGGGACGGCGACGAGTGTCCGGAGCTCCGCGGGGATTCCCTCCCGGATCTCGATCTTCGGAAGCTTCCGCGGCGGGATGAGCGCCGCGACGTCCCGGTTGACGAAGGAGACGGCGAGGTCCGAGGCCGGGATCGCCGCGAGAAGGGAGAGCAGGATGACGGCCGCGGCGCCCGCTCCCATCGAGAGCGCGAGAGCCGCCGGGACGGCGAGGATCGCCAGTGTGAGAAACGCGATCGTCCCGATGTATCCCGCGGAGGCGTTGCGGAGCCACGCCCGCTTGAAGGCCTCGCCCGGAGCGACGCGGTAGCCGATCTCCTTTTCGAGGGCCTCGCGTCCCTCGGCGATCAGGAAGAAGCCGGGGTCCGACCGGCGCACCGTCTCGGCGGCCCGCGCCGGCTGAGCGGCGGATTGCGCGGCCATCGACACGGCGAGGCGCGCGACCTCGACCTCGTTGGAGCGGCTCCGGCGCGCCAGGTGCTCGACGGCGCGGCGGTACTGGTCGCGCGTGGAGAAATCCATCGCGGCCACGCGGGTGCCCTGCCGGAGAACCTCCTCGACGAGGCTGACGCTCTCGAAGAAGTCGGCCCACTCGACCGCCGAGATGAGGCGCATGCTCGTGATCACGTTGCGCACGGTCACGTGTGTCGCGACCTGCTCGCGCTGCTCGCGCCGGACAGCCCGGTCCTCGGTGATCCCCTGCCCGGCGAGCTTCTCGCCGAGCCAGCCGATCGCATTGGTCGCGGCCGGGTCCTGGTCGCGCAGGCGCTCGATCAACCGGACGGCGAAGGGGCCGGCGATGGGTCCTTCCTCCAGGTCGCGAAGAAGCGGCCTCGCGTCCTGCGGCGGACGGCCGTCGATCCCGAGGAGCCGGTCGGCGAGCGCGTCGGCTTCCTCGCGGGCGCGGCGGCGCTCGACGATGCGCTCGGCCAGCCGCCGGAGGTTCTCGACTAAGACGAGCCGCAGGAAGATCGCGATGGCCCAGACCTCGCCGATCGTCAGGAGCCGCACGCGCTGGTACGCCCGGACGAAGCGGCCCAGCGTCTCCGGGTCGAAATGGCTGTCGGTGTGCTCGACGAACGCCCATGCCAGCGCGTAGACGCGCGGGTAGCCGGCGAAGGGGCCGTGGGCGAGCTTGGGAAGCTCGCGGTAGAAGCCGCGGGGCAGGTCCTCACGGATCTCCCGCACCTGCTCCTCGACGATGTGGAAGTTGTCCACCAGCCACTCGGCGGCGGGCGAGATCGTTCTCTCCTCCCGGATCGCGGCCGCGATCGAGCGGTAGCTCGCGAGCAGAACGCGGCCGTTCTCCTCCAGCCGCGGATGCAGGGGCCGGCCGCGGCGGCGGCCCTCGAGGACCGAGTGGTCCGCCGCGAGGACCTCGGCGAACTGCTCGAGCCGCTCGCTCGACAGCAGCTCGCCGCGTATCGGGTCGGAGTCGGAAGCCCGGGGCCTGCCGACCGGAACGGGGCCTCCCTCGCCGGTTTTTACCCGGCGGCGCAGTCGGGATGGCCGCAGTGACAGGACGGTTCCCGCGGTCCCTGGATCTCCTTGTCCGCGCAGTGCTCGCTGCAAAACTTCTTGCCGGCGCGCTCGACCCGGATTTCCGCACAGCAACAGTCGCCGTGCTCACAGGTCATTGTTCGGCTCCTCAGACCCCTGGAGCAGCAAGCCGCTTGCCAAGAGGGGAACCGGCGCTACTTCTTCAGCCGCCCTCGCACGATCGGCGCCGACGCCGCCGCGAGCGCGGCGAGAAGAGCGGCGACGAACTGGGCCCGCCGGGTGGAGTCCATCCCCTCCCACTCCTTCGTCAGCCGCCGGATCGTCCGCCGCGAGGTCGCGCCGACCTCGTTCCAGGCCTTCCGGGCGGCCCCGGCTCCCTTGCCGGACAGGGCCTTGATCTCCTTGCCGGCCGCGGCGGCCCTGGACGCCATCTCGCCGAGCAGCGACGCCATGCCGTTGACGCCGGCCCGCGAAGCCGCGCGCCTGCGGACTTGCGCCTTCCGGCGCCGCGCGGGGGCCTTCGCGCCAGCGGCGGCCGTCTTGCGGCGGGCCGGGGCCTTGCGGGTTCGGGCGGGGGCGGACGAGGCTTTGGGGGTTTCCGTCGGAGTCTCTTCCATGGTCCCTCCGTCCCGCGATTCTACTTCTCGCCGGCGGCCGCGAAGACCGGCTCGATGTCCACGGGGATGTCGGTCAGCTTCGCGATCGTGGAGCGGATCTCGGGAGTCGCCTTGCCGTACCGGTCGAGGAGCTTTTTCGCCCGCTCGAGATCGCCGGTCGCCTCGATCTCGAGGAGCTCCGCGGAGAGCGAGCGGATCGCCTCGCGGAACTTCGACGCGTTGACGCGGAACCGCCCGTCCGCCGCCGGCTCGATCGCCTTCTTCTCCCGGCACCAGTTCCATTGGACCGCGGTCCCGCCGCCGTGCGCCTCGTCCACGCCGAACCGCATCGAGCGGAACATCAGCCCGGCGTACGTCGCGAAGAGGGAGTCCGCGTCGAACCCGGTCAGCCACGTTTTCTCCATCGCGAAGAGGATGTTCCAGATACCGACGACGTCGGCCTTGCACTCCTCGATGGTGGAGTAGAGGTTCTTCAGCAGGAGGCGCGACTCCACCTTCTTCCCGTCGGGGCCGGTGATGACGCCCGGCCCGAGGCCGTGGGAGAGCTCGTGGAAGAGCGTGTCGTTGAAATAGGCTTCGAAGGAGATCTTCGACTTCGCCGCGGGCTCGAGCACGCGCTCGGCGATCGGCTGGCCGCTCAGCCGGAACTTCGCCTCCATGACGTTCCTGAGGAGGACCTTCTTGGAGCCCTTCGCCTCGCGAACCCGCTCGTCGTTGGGCAGGTTGAAGGCCGCGGTCTGGACCCCCTTGCGCGCGTCGCCGGCGGTGTAGACCTCCTGCACGACCCGGATCGGCGACTCGAACTTCCGGTTGAAGTTCTTATGGGCGTCGGGGATCGGCAGGTTCCTCTCCATGTCGGGCAGGTGCTCCGCGTAGACGGCGAGCTTCGCGCTCTCGGCCTTGTCGCGGACGCTGACGAAGGACTCGAACGCCGCCTTGTAGTTGAAGAGCCCGTCCTCGTAAACCTCGTACGGCCCGAGGATGACCTCGATCTCCGAGTCGAGGTCCATCCAGGCGAGGTCCGAGGCGTAATAGTCGTCGGAGAGCAGCGCCTCCGAGAGAAGGGTCAGGTATTTCTTCAGCGACGCGTTCTTCGTCAGCTCGCCCGCCTCCTTGACGCGCTCGCTCGCGTGCTTGAGCGAGGAGCCGTAGAACTTCGAGTAGGGGATCGCGGCGAGCCGGCCGCCGTCGCGCCGGATGACGGTGAAGAGCCCCTGGAACGCCGCCTTGTCGCCGGGATGCGCGGCGACCCATTTCTCGAACTCCCCCCGGGTCATGTCGGTCGGGTAGAACGCCGCGCCGGGCGGCTTGGGCTTCGAGCCGAGGAACGGCTCGTCCCCCTTGAGCCGGTCCCAGGGGCCCTTGTTGATCGAGAAGTAGCGGAAGACCTCCAGGGCGGCCGGCTGGCTGTTGACGGTCCTCAGGATCGCGACCCGCAGGCCGGCATTCTCCTCGCTGACCTGCGCGAGGAAGACCGAGTCGAGGATCCTCGAGGCGTCGATTAACTTCAGCAGGACGCGGTTCTCGGCGGGGTCGAGCAGCGCGCGGTCGAAATCGAGCTTCGTCTTCGGGTACTGGCGCAGGCGCTCGCGGATGTCCGGGGCGACCGCGAGGCCGCCGTAAGGCACGGGCGTGGCGGGGGGAGAGGGCTTCGCCGTCACCGTCTTCTCGCCCGGGGAGGCGGCCAGGAGACCCGCCGCCGCGACGATCGGGAGGAAAAGGACCCGTCTGCCGCGCACATCCGGGAATCTAGCATCACGCTGGCAGCGTAATAGCATCTGGCCGTCTCATGCGACTGGACCGGCAGGCTCTCGTGGACTGGTTCGAGGTCAATCGGCGTCGATCCCTGGACCTCTTCGACACCGTCGTGCCCGAGGCGTACCAGTCTCGCCCGATCCCGCTGCGAAATCCGATCTGCTTCTACGAGGGGCACCTGCCCGCCTTCAACGTCAACACGCTCGTCAAGCGCGGCCTCGGCGAGCGGGGCGTGGACGGAGATTACGAGGTCCTCTTCGAGCGGGGGATCGACCCGGAAGACGAGGGCTCGGTCTCCAACAAGGGATCGCGCTGGCCCTCCCGCGAGAAGATCCGGGCTTACGGGGACGCCGCCGACCGGCTCATCCGCGAGGCGCTCCTGGAGAAAGAGATCGTCCGCGACGACAACCCGGTCCTCGCGCGCGGGCTCGCGGCATACACGATCCTGGAGCACGAGCCGATGCACCAGGAGACCTTGCGCTACATGTGGCACCGCCTCCCTTACGAGAGGAAGATCCGTCCCGCGGGCACTCCCTCGCCGATCGTCAACGGCGGACCGCAGCCTCGGAAGATGGTCCGGGTCCCCGCCGGCAAGGCGACGCTGGGAGCGGATTCCTCGAGCGCCGTCTTCGGGTGGGACAACGAGTTTCCGCTCTGTGTCGTGGAAGTGCCGGAGTTCGAGATCTCCGTGGACGACACCACCAACCTGGAGTTCCTGGAATTCGTCGAGGCGGGCGGCTACGAGAATCGGGAGCTCTGGGATCCGGAAGGCTGGGAGTGGATCTCCTCGGGCAGCGTCCGCCATCCGATCTTCTGGGAGCGGCACGACGGATCCTGGTTCTGGCGCGGGATGTGGGAGCTCGTCCCGTTCCCCGCCTCCTGGCCGGTTTACGTCTCCCAGTCGGAAGCGTCGGCCTACGCGCGCTGGAAAGGAATGCGCCTCCCGACGGAGGCGGAGTACCACCGCGCCGCCTACGGCACGCCCGGGGGCCGCGAGCGCTCGTATCCGTGGGGCGAGGAGCCGCCGGATTCGACGCGCGGCAACTTCGATTTCGCCAATCCGGACCCGGTGCCGGTGGGGTCCTTTCCCGCGGGCGCGAGCGCGTGGGGCGTCCACGACCTCCTCGGCAACGGCTGGGAATGGACCTCGACGGCCTTCGGCGGGTTCCCGGGCTTCGCACCCATGCCCTCCTATCCGGTCTACTCGACCGATTTCTTCGACGGCAAGCACTTCGTCCTGAAGGGCGGCTCGCCGGTCACGGCGAAGGAGCTCCTGAGGAGGAGCTTCCGGAACTGGTTCCGCGGCAACTACCCCTATCTCTACGCGACGTTCCGATGCGCCAGGTCGATCGGGTGATCGAGCGATCGGGTGATCGGGTGATCAAACGGAGCCCAGCCCCGGATCAATCACCCGATCACCAATCACCCGATCACCAATTGGCCGGGTTTGCCGAGGACCTTCGAAGAGATCTGTCTCTCGTTCCCAAGCAGATCCAGTCGAAGTACCTGTACGACGCGCTGGGGTCCTGCCTCTTCGAGGCGATCAGCCGGCTGCCGTGGTACCGGATCACGCGGGCGGAAGGGAGGCTCCTGTCGCGGTGGGCGGGGCAGGCGGTCGCGCCGCTCGCGGATCCGCTGACGTTGGTCGAGCTCGGCTGCGGCAACGGCGAGAAGATCGCCATGCTGGCCGAGGCGCTGCGCAGTCGCCGGCGCACCGTCTCGGTTCATTTGATCGACATCTCCCAGACGGCGCTCGACCAGTCGGAGCGGCAGTTGAACCGCTTCGAGCACGTCTCGATCATCGGCCACCGGACGACCTACGAGGACGGGCTGCGCGACGCCGCGTCGGCGCGCGGGCGCGGCCCGATGCTCGTCCTCTTTCTCGGCTCCAACATCGGCAACTTCGACCCGCCGGCGTCTCACGAGTTCCTCTCGGAAATCCGCCGGGCGCTGCGCCCGGGAGACGCCCTGCTCCTGGGCGCGGACCTCGTCAAGCCGGAGAGGGACCTGCTCCTGGCCTACGACGATCCGCTCGGCGTGACGGCCGCTTTCAACAAGAACCTCCTCGCCCGCGCCAACGTCGAGCTCCACGCCGATTTCGATCTCTCCGCCTTCCGGCACCGGGCGGTCTGGAACCCGGCCGAATCCCGCGTCGAGATGCACCTGGTCTCTCTTCGCGCGCAGGAAGTCTCGATCGCGAGGGCGGATCTCGTCGTGCGCTTCGAGCGGGGCGAGCCGATCTGGACCGAGAGCTCCTACAAGTACACCCCGGAGCGGGTCCACGCGATGGGGGCCGCGGCGGGCTTCCGCGCCGTCGAGCAGTGGGTCGACCCGTCGGCGAAGTTCGCGCTGACTCTGTTCCTCGTCGAGGACAGCCGTTAGTCGACGGTCGATACTGTCCCTGGCGGCGCTCAGGCTGTAATCATTTTCATTCCGAGAACGTTTCTATCTTTTTGACCTGCTGTCGACTGTCGACTGTTGACTGCCGACTGTCGACTCGCTCGTGGTACTTTGCTGGCCAAAAAAGCCTGAGGAGGGTCCGCTTTGCGCAAGGTTTTCGCCGCAGTTCTGCTCTGCTCGGTCGCCGCAGCTCCCCTCCTGCCCGCCGAGGAGCGGGTGGACCTGGAGATGGTGACCGCCATCCGCCAGGAGGGGTTTCGCAATTCCAAGGTCATGGAGACCGCCAGCCAGCTGATGGACTCGATCGGCCCCCGCCTGACCGGCTCTCCGAACATGAAGCGGGCCAACGAGTGGACCCGCAAGCAGCTCTCCGACTGGGGCCTCGTCAACGCCCACATCGAGAGCTGGGAGCCCTTCGGCCGGGGCTGGAGCTACGAGGTCGCGACCGTGCGGATGATCTCGCCCGACGTCGCGGAGCTCCTCGCTCTGCCGCAGGCCTGGTCCCCGGGCACCAACGGGCCGCTCCGCGCCAAGGCCGTCAAGGTCAAGCTCGCCGACAAGGACGACCTCGAGAAGGCCAAAGGGCAGCTCGCCGGGAAGATCGTCTTAATCGGCGAGACCCGCGACGTCAAGCCGCAGGAGAAGGCGCTCTCCGAGCGGTACGACGAGAAGACCCTGGCGGAGCTCGAGCGGTACGAGGTCCCCGGCGTGCGCCCCTACATGCGCGCCGGCGTGCCCTTCAACCGCGAGGAGTTCGCGAAGCGCCGCGAGTTCCAACGGGCCCTGAACAAGTTCCTGGTGGACGAGAAGGTCGCGGCGGTCCTCGACGCGGGGCAGCTCGACGGCGGGACCTTCCGCGTCCAGGGGCTCGCGAACGGCCACCGCAAGAACGCCCCGGCCGCGATTCCGACCCTCGTCATGGCGATCGAGCACTGGGAGCGCCTGGCGCGGATCCTCGACCGCAAGCAGGACGTCGAGCTGGAGATCAACCTGAAGACCACGTTCACCGACGAGCCTTCCGCCGCCAACACGATCGCCGAGATCCCCGGCACCGACAAGAAGGGGGAGCTCGTGATGCTCGGGGCGCACATGGACTCGTGGCACGGCGGGACGGGCGCGACCGACAACGGCGCCGGCGTCGCCGCCATGATGGAGGCGGTTCGGATCCTGAAGGCCCTGAACGTCAAGCCCAGGCGCACGATCCGGATCGCCCTCTGGAGCGGCGAGGAGCAGGGCCTCCTCGGCTCGCGCGGCTACGTCTCGCAGCACTTCGCCTCGCGGCCCCAGCCTCCCGAGCGCGCATCCGGCGAGGACGACGGGATGCCGTCGTTCCTGCGCCCGCCGACGGGGCCGCTGACGATCAAGCCCGAGCACGCGAAGGTCTCGGCGTACTTCAACCTCGACAACGGCACCGGGAAGGTCCGCGGGATCTACGCGCAGGAAAACGCCGCCGTCGTGCCGATCTTCGAGAGCTGGATCCAGCCGTTGAAGGACCTCGGCGTCACGGCGGTGACGATGCGCAACACCAGCGGCACCGACCACCTTTCCTTCGACTCGGTGGGGCTGCCCGGCTTCCAGTTCATCCAGGACGAGGTCGAATACGAGACCCGCACGCACCACACGAACATGGACGTGTACGAGCGGCTCCAGAAGGAAGACCTGATGCAGGCGTCGGTCGTGATCGCCTGCTTCGTCTACAACGCGGCGATGCGCGACGCGATGCTGCCGAGAAAGCCGCTGCCCAAGGACCAGCCCGCGGCCGAGCCGACGCCCGGCGCCAAGGGGCCGCTCGCGAAACCGGAGACCCCGGCCGGCGCCCCCGAGAAGGCGCCGACGCCGGCGCCGGTTCCACGGGGCTAGGGCGAGCGTGGCGGGGCGGGGCCGGCTTCGAGCAATCGCGGCGGTCCCGGTCCTCGTCTCGACCCTCG
>DATFWF010000034.1:0-6866 GCA_035259605.1 Thermoanaerobaculia bacterium | reverse complement strand
TAGGTCGCCCAGTCGAACTTCGTCGGGTAGTACATGCCCCAGGACGAGGGCAGGTAGTCGCGGTGGAGGCTCGTGATGACGATGACGAAGCGCTCGAGCCACATCCCGACGTTGACGACGACCGCGATGATCCAGAGGAAGAGCGGCGAGGACCGGACCTTCTTGAACCAGAGGAACTGGGGCGAGACGATGTTGCAGAGCATCAGGCTCCAGAAGACCGGCCAGTACGGCCCCGTCATCCGGTTCCAGATCATGAATTTCTCGTAGGTCGAGCCGCTGTACCACGCCATGAAGATCTCGATCATGTAGCCGTAGCCGACGATCAGGCCCGTCGCGAGCAGGATCTTCGCCATGTTCTGGAGGTGGCGCAGCGTCACGAAGTCCTCCAGGCGGTACACGGCGCGAAGCGGGATCGCGATCGTCAGGACCATCGCGAAGCCGCCGTAGATCGCGCCGGCGACGAAGTAGGGAGGAAAGATCGTCGAGTGCCACCCGGGGATGATCCCGATCGTGAAGTCGAAGGACACGACCGTGTGCACCGAGACGACGAGCGGCGTCGCGATGCCGGCGAGCAACAGGTAGGCCATGTCGTAGCGGTGCCAGTGCATCGCCGAGCCGCGCCATCCCATCGCGAGCATCCCGTAGACCATCTGGGGGAGCTTCTTGCGCGAGCGGTCGCGCAGGGTCGCGAGGTCCGGGATCAGGCCCACGTACCAGAAGAGCAGCGACACCGTCGCGTAGGTCGAGACCGCGAACACGTCCCAGACGAGCGGGCTTCTCCACTGAGGCCAGAGCGCCATCGTGTTGGGGTAGGGGGCGAGCCAGTAGGCGAGCCACGGGCGGCCCAGGTGCAGGATCGGGTACATCCCCGCCTGGGCGACCGCGAAGAGGGTCATCGCTTCCGCGAACCGGTTGATCGAGGTGCGCCACTCCTGCCGCAGCAGCAGCAGGATCGCCGAGATCAGCGTCCCGGCGTGGCCGATCCCGATCCACCAGACGAAGTTGACGATCGCGAATCCCCAGCCGACCGGCGCGTTGACGCCCCAGATTCCGATGCCCCGGACGAAGAGGGTCCCGATCGCGAAGAGAAGCACGATCGTCAGGAGGAAGCCGATGCCGAACCCGACGATCCAGAACATCGGCGTCTTCCGGGTCAGGACGATCGAGGAGATCTTGTCGGTGACCGACCCGAACGTGTGTCCCGGGCCGATGATGTCCCGGTCGTCGGGCGCGCCCGGCGGGAAGAGCTCGGGTTCCTTCACGAGGTCTTCCTTTCGATTTCCCAGGAGCCTTCGACCGCGGGATTGGGGTTGCGCACCGCGGCGAGGTAGGTCGTCCGCGGCCGGGTCCCGAGATCCTCGAGCAGCCCGTAGTGGACGGGGCTCTGGCGCGCCTTCGAGACCGCGCTTTCCGCGTCGGCCAGGTCTCCGAAGACGATCGCCTTCGCCGGGCAGGCCTGCTGGCAGGCGGTGACGATCTCTCCGTCGCGCACGCGGCGGTTCTCCTTCTCGGCGCCGATCTTGGCGATCGTGATGCGCTGGACGCAGTACGTGCACTTCTCCATCACGCCGCGCCACCGCACCGTGACCTCGGGGTTGGCGAGCATCCGCATCGAGGGCGCGCGGAACTGCGTGCTGTAATGAAAGTAGTTGAACCTCCGGACCTTGTAGGGGCAGTTGTTGGCGCAGTAGCGGGTGCCGACGCAGCGGTTGTAGACCATGTCGTTCAACCCCTCGGCGCTGTGTACGGTCGCGCCGACGGGGCAGACGAGCTCGCAGGGGGCCTTCTCGCAGTGCATGCAGGGGACGGGCTGGTGGTGGGTCTGAGGGTTCCTCTCGCTCCCCTCGAAGTAGCGGTCCACGCGGATCCAGTGCATCGCGTGGCCGCGCGAGACCTCGTTCTTGCCGACGGTCGGGATGTTGTTCTCCGCCTGGCACGCGACGACGCAGGCGTTGCAGCCGGTGCAGGCGTTCAAATCGATCGCCATCGCCCACGCGTAGTCGTGCGACGGGTACTGCGGGTACATGGATTCCTCGGGGCCCGGCGCCTCGGACATCTCGTGCGCGAAGTCGTGGTTCTTCTCGAACTCCTCGAGGGTCGCGGCCCGGACGATCGCGCGACCTTCCATCGACTGGTGGTGCTGCGTCGTCGAGAGCGGGTAGGTCCGGCCGGCCTTCGCGATCTCCAGTCCCCTGCCGCCCCCGGGCGCTCCCGCCGAGCGCAGGGGAGACGCGTCGAATCCGGTCTTCGATCCGAGCTTGCCCGCGCGCGTCCGTCCGTACCCATAGTGGACCGTCGCGGCGTCCTCGGCGTGCCCCGGCACGATCCACGCCGCTCCTTCCACCGAGCGCCCGCTCCACGTCAGGCGAACCACGTCCTCGTTGCCGACGCCGAGCTTCTTGGCCGTCGCCGGCGCCAGCAGCACCGCGTTGTCCCAGGTCAGCTTGGTGATCGGCTTGGGCAGCTCCTGGAGCCACCCGTTGTTGGCGAACCGCCCGTCGTAAACCGTCGGATCGACCCGGAACTGAATCTCCAGATCGGTGCGTGATCCTCCGTCGTGCCGCGGGGGAGGGGGTTGCCCCTCCCGCCCGGTCGCGCCCTGCCCGGCGGCCTTCGACACCCTGACCTGCGCCGCGCTCCCCTCGATGACGCCGTCGTGCAGCGCCTTGCGCCACGCCCCTTCGAAATCCGCCCCCATCCGGTCCTTCCAGTAGTCCCGGACGATCTCGTAGGACGTCCTCTCCGGCTGGTTCGTCAGCGCCGCGATCGCCTCGTGAGCGGTCTTCCCGCCGTAGAGCGGCGCGATCAGCGGCTGGACGATCGTCGCTGTGCCGTCGAAGGCCCGCGCGTCGCCCCACGACTCGAGGAAGTGGGCCTGCGGGACGTGCCACCGGCAGGCGGCCGAAGTCTCGTCCTGGTGCAGCGAGAGATGCGCCGAGACCTTGACCTTCTCGAGAGCTTTGCCGAACGGCAGGTCTCCGGGCGCCGTGAAGACCGGGTTGCCGCCGACAATGACCAGCGTCTCGACCGTTCCGGCCTGCATGTCCGCGACGAGCTGCTTGAACGAATCGGCGTGCGACTCCGGGCGGACCGGGATGGGATCGATGTAGGAGACCGTCTGCCCGACGTTGCCGAGCGCCTCGTTCATCGCGTGCGCGAGCGCATGGACCGCCGGCGGCTGGGAATCGCCGGCGACGACGAGGCTCCTTCCGCGGTGCGCTTTCAGGTCCTCGGCGGCCGCTCGCGCGAATCCGGAAGCCGGCGAGGTCCCGCCGCCCTCGAGGAATCCGGCGACCGACCGGGCGAAGGCCTCGATCTCCGAGGCGCGCATCGGGAGGCGATGATCGGCGGAGGCCCCCGTGACTGCCGGCACCGACTCGATGCAGTAGAGCCGGTTCATCGCCGCGCGCTCACGCGAGCGGCGCCGGGCGGCGAAATCGGCGACCGACTTCAGATGTCCCGGCCCGCAGGCCAGGAAATCCGCGTCCAGCGACAGGATGACGTCGGCCTTCGAGAGGTCGAGGATCGCGTCGGCCGGCTGCCCGAGCGCCATCGCGGCCCCCGCCCACGCGTTGTCGCGGTTGGCCGGCTCCCACTGGTGCCAGCGCGCCTCGGGCAGGTCCATCAGCAGGGCTCGAAGCTGGGCGCCCAGCGTCGGCGACCCGACCGTCTCGGTCAGGATTCGCAGCCCCGCCCCCTTCCTCTCGCGCGCCTTCTCGACGGCGTTGTGCATCGTGGAGAGGAACGCCGGCCAGGAGCGGATCTCTCCCAGGTACGTCAGGCTCCGCGAGCGGTCCGGATCGTAGAGGTCGTAGATGGAGGCCTGCGAGAAGACGTCCGTCGCGCCGAGGCTCGCGGGGTGCTGCGGGTTCCCCTCGATCTTGGTGGGCCGCCCCATGTGGCTCTCGACGAGAAGGCCGGTCGCGTATCCCGAAAGCGAAAACGCCGTCGCGAAGAAGAGTGGAGTCCCCGGCTTGATCTCCTCGGGCTGCCGGACGTAGGGCACGATCTTCTCGGTCGGCTGCCGCGTGCACGCCGTAATCCCCGCCAGCGCCAGCGAGACCCCGGCGAACCTGAACAGATCGCGCCGGTCCATCCCCCGCGCCCACTCGACCATGTCCTCGGAGCTCTCCGCCTCGCGCCTCTCCCCGGCGAGCTCCTCGAGGCTCTTCCAGAACCTCGGCCTCTGCGCCCGCGGATAGACCGGCAATCCGTCTTTAGCCCTGATCACAAATCACAAGTCACAAATCTCACCTGTGGCATGTCGAGCAGCTCTCCAGCACCGCTCGGCTTCGAAGCTTGTATTCCTTCACGAGCTTCATCCCGTACTCCTCCCGGTCCACTCCCTCGGGAGGCGCCCAGCCCATCGTGAAGACTTCTTCCTTCGGGCGGATGAACCTCTGCGGGTTGCGGTGGCACTCCAGGCACCAGCCCATCTGGAGGCGCGCCGCCTGCCAGACGAGCGGCATCTGGTCCACGCGGCCATGGCAGGTCTCGCAGCCGACCCCCTTGTTGACGTGGATCGAGTGGTCGAAATAGACGAAGTCCGGCAGGTCGTGCACGCGGGTCCACTGGAGCGACCGGTCGGTCCGGTAACTCTCGCGGACCGGCTCGAGGTACGGGCTCTGGAGCCAGATCTGCGCGTGGCAGTTCATGCAGGTCTTCGTCGGCGGGATGCCGGCGAAGGCCGATTTCTCGACGGTCGTGTGGCAGTACCGGCAGTCGATCCCGATCGCGCCGGCGTGGTGGGCATGGGAGAACTGGATCGGCTGGTCGCGCGCGACGTTCTGCTGCGTCGTGTAGGGAGAAGCCTCCAGGTCGTAGAAGATCCAGAGCGCCAGGCCGAGAAGAAAGACCGCGCCGAAGATCGACGCTCGCGAAATCGTATTGGTCGAGCGATGAAAGATCTGCGCCATCCCGGCGCGCCCTCCTTCCCCTGCCCCTGCCCTGGTGGCCGGTAGTCTATTTCAGGAAGTCGGGAGGGACGTTGCACTTAGGGGAGGAGTCCCCGGCTTTACATCTTGAGGAAAGCGAAACGACCGAACCGATCTACTCGACCGAGCCGCGCCGCGCGAGCGTCAGGACTTCCGCCAGGTGGAGCGCCTCCCGTCCCGTCGCCTGGAGGATCTGCTCCCGGCAGGAAAACCCGTCCGCGATGATCAGCGTCTCCGCCTCCGCGCGCCGCACCTCAGGAAGGAGCGCGCGCTCGCCGCACCGCATCGAGACGTCGTAATGCTCCCCCTTCTCGAACCCGAACGCCCCCGCCATGCCGCAGCAGCCCGAGTCGAGCGCCGCGATCTCGACCCCCATCTCCCGAAGGATCTCCTCCTCGTCGGTCATCTTCATCAGGGCGCGCTGGTGGCAGTGCCCCTGGAGGATCGCCCTGCGCTCGAGCCGCGGCGGCCGGTACCCGGGCGCTCGCCGGCGCAGGAACTCCGCCAGGACATGCGTCTGCGCCGAGAGCTTCGCCGCGTTCGAGTCGCCCGGAAAGAGCCCGGGCAGCTCGTCGCGGAACACCGCCGCGCACGACGGCTCGGCAACGACGACCGGCACGCCTGCGTCGATCTCTTCCCGCAGCCCGCCGAGGACGCGCCGCAGGAACTTCCGCGCGAGCCCGAGCATCCCGAAGTCGTACAGCGGCCGCCCGCAGCAGAGCACCCGGCGCGGGATCGAGACGCGGAAGCCCGCGGCTTCGAGGACCTCGGCGGCGGCGAGGCCCGCTTGCGGGCGCAAGGCGTTGGTGAACGTGTCGGGGAAGAAAAGAACCGAAGGCCGGGACTCGGAACTCGGGAGGGAGCGCCCGCGGGACTCGAAGGAGGAGCGGAAGGATTTCGCGGCGAACCTGGGAATGGATCTGCGCGGATCCACTCCCGCGAGCCCGCGGGCGAGGGCGGCGAAACCCGGCGCGTGGGTCAGGAAGTTCGCGAGTCCCGGCGCGGCCGACCCCAGGCGCGCCCACCACCCGATCAGCCCGAAGGCGTACGCGGAGCGCGGGCGCAGCCGTCCCTTCCAGTAGTGCGAGAGAAACTCCGCCTTGTACGTCGCCATGTCCACGCCGACCGGGCAGTCGCTCTTGCATCCCTTGCAGGCAAGGCACAGGTCGAGTGCATCGCGGACCTCGTCGCTCTTCCAACCTTGCGTGATCACTTCGCCGGCGAGCATCTCGAAAAGCAGCCGCGCCCGGCCGCGTGTCGAGTGCTCCTCCTCGCCGGTGACCATGTAGCTCGGGCACATCGTCCCGCCGCCCGGCCGCCGGCACTTCCCGACGCCGACGCAGCGAAGCAGCGCCCGCGGGAAGTTCCCGCCGTCCTCGCGGTACGCGAACTCCGTCGCCGGCGGCGTCGCGGTGCGGCTGACCGCCTGCCGGAGGTTTTCCGTGATCGCGTAGGCGTCCACGACCTTGCCCGGGTTGAGCCGCCCTTCGGGATCCCAGATCTGCTTGAACCGCCGGAACGCTTCGACGAGCTCCGGCCCGTACATCTTCGGGAGAAGCTCCGCGCGCGCCTGGCCGTCGCCGTGCTCGCCGGAGAGCGAGCCGCCGTAAGACACGACGAGGTCCGCCGCTTCATCGAGGAACCGCCGGACGCGGGCGACCCCGTCTTTCGTCTCCAGGTCGAAGTTGATCCGCGTGTGGAGACAGCCCTGCCCGAAGTGGCCGTAGAAGTCGCCTTCGTATCCGTGCTTCTCGTAGAGCTTCCTCAAGTCGCGCAGGTAGGCGCCGAGCCTCTCCGGCGGCACCGCCGAGTCTTCCCAGCCTTCCCACGTCAGCGGCCGGCCGGGCGGATGCGCCGTCGCGCCGAGCGCCGACTCCCGGATCCGCCAGACGAGCCACGTCTCGTTCGCGTCCGTGTAGACCTTCGAGGCGG
>DATFWF010000033.1:0-5051 GCA_035259605.1 Thermoanaerobaculia bacterium | reverse complement strand
ACCAAGGCCTGGTTGTCCACCGTCGGGGTCTTGTCTTTCACCTGGCGGGCGCAGATCGCGATGACGTAGCGCGCCTTCGGGCTCTTCACGTACGCGGCGTCGGTGCGGACGTCTCCCTTGACGCCGGAAGGACCGGGCAATTTCTCCTCGTCCCAGCCGGTCTTGTTCGCCACGGTGATGGAGTCGCGGTCGAACGGCAGCGACCGCGGGATCATCGCGCGGTCCTGCTGCTTCTCCAGGTACCCGAGCATCTCGTCGCACGCGGCGCGGCTGACGATCTTTCCCTCGGCGATCAGCTCCATCAGCCGCGCGATCTCCCTGGGCGTCGTCATGCCGAGGCCGAACTCCTTCTCCTCCTCGGGAAAAACGTCCGCGTGACCGTCGCGAAACGTCGGGCGGAAGATCTTCGTGTTCGGCAATCCGTAAGAGACCATGCGCCGGTCCACGTTGGCCGTGCCGACGAGGCCGACGAGGAGGTTCGTCGCCGTGTTGTCGGAGAACGCGATCATGAGCGCGAGCAGGTCCGGGACCGTCAGGGCGACGCCGGGATGAAGCTGGTTCAAGACGACCGGCTCGTCTCCCGCCTTGTCGGACTCGGCCAGCGTGACGGTCCGGTCGCGGGCGATCTTTCCCTCCGCGACCTGGTGCTCGACCTCGACCATCACCGCCAGCTTGATCAGGCTCGCCGTCGGAAACCGCGTGTCGCCGTTGACCGCGAACGACTCCCCTGTCTCGAGGTTCCGGGCGGCGACGCCGAGCGTCCCCGGAAAACCCCGGACAGCCTTTTCCAGCCTCGCCTGGAGGGATGGGACGGAAGTGGCCTTTTTCGGGACAGGGCCCGCGCCTTGCAGGAATCCCGCCAATGTGGCGGCCGTTGCTATTGTCAGGCGGAGTCGCACGGACAGATGCTAGCGGATACAATCTTCCCAGGCTGGGACAACAAAGGAGGGCGGAAAGCAAGGGACCCATGATCGTCCGCGCCCGAACCGTCAACGCGATCCTGGAGCAGGGCGGAGTGTCCCGCCCGGTACAGAAGTCCGAGCTTCGTCCGGGAGACCGCGTCGTGGTGGCGACGGAGAACTCCGTCTACTGCATCAGCGTCCTCGGCGACTCGACCTACAGCGTCTGGGGCGGATGGTTCGACCGCCAGGGAGTCTCCCCCGTCCGGCTGTCCATCGCGGGATGCACGTGGGGCGGCAGCGTCATCAAGCACGACATCGTCGCGGCTCGCGGCCTTCGCCTGGAGTTCGGCAACCGCGTGGTCACCAGCCGCATCCGCGAGATCCGGGTGATCCGGCGGCCCAGCGTGGACGACTTTCGCTACCGGCCAGCCGCCAGCCGCGAGTTGATCGCGGCGTGCTACGGCGAAGACTCCGACACTTCCATCCGAGGTTGAAAGAGCCTCGCCGCCTCCGGCTCGTCGCGGGAGGTCCCATGAAAAGGCCACGGCGAGGACTCGAGCCGCCCCAATCCGCCGCCGCCGTCCGACGCCTGAAGCGCATCCCGGCCCGACCGGCTGGGCGACCAGTTCGGCTGGATGGGATCGCGCACCTACGACAGCGACTGGGACGAGGAGCCATGGTGGCGCACCATCGGGTATCCCGGAGACCTCGGCGGCGGAGTCCGGCCGGTGTACGAGCAGGACTTCGATCTGGACGAAGAAGCGCTCGACTACGGCTCGGCGCGCGCGATGACGTGCGGTGCGGATCTGATGAAGGGCCACTCCGGAGGGCAGGTCTTCGGCTTCTGGGACGAGATGCCCTACGTCGTCGCCGTCGTCAGCGCCGAGGGGGACGACGACGACAACTACTGCGCCGGCGGTCGGACCTCCCGGATCTGGTCAACCAGACCCGGGCGCTCTACCCGTAACGCGGCAAGTACGTGATGGACGCGGAGACCGAGCCGGCCCTCCGGACGGGCCCGGCGCGGTCCCTGTTCGCGGTTCCCTTCGTTCTCTCCAACGGCCACCTGCGCGAGTTCGACGTCTCCCCCGACGGCAAGACGTTCGTCTTCGTGCGCGGACCCTCCGAAGCTCCCTGGCGGCAGTTCGAGCTGGTCCAGAACTGGACGGCTTCAAAGTAGGTCGAGGGTCGCTTCGGCGCGGCGTCCCTCGGGTCCGACCGAAGAGATCCTCCCCGCTCGCGAACCGGTCCCCAAAGTAAACTCCAGTCCAGCGGAGTATGGCCATCGCGGCGGGAAGCAGGCTCGGCCCCTATGAGGTCCTCGCTCCGATCGGCGCGGGAGGGATGGGCGAGGTGTACCGGGCCAGGGACCCGAGGCTCGGGCGCGAGGTCGCGATCAAGGTGCTGCCGGCGTCCTTCTCCGCGGACCCGGACCGCCTGCGCCGCTTCGAGCAGGAGGCGCGGGCCGCCGGACTGCTCAACCATCCCAACATCACCGCCGTCTACGACATCGGGTCGCACGAGGGCGCTCCCTACGTCGTCTCCGAGCTTCTCGAAGGCGAGACGCTGCGCATGGAGACCGCCGGCGGCAGGATCGCGCCGCGCCGCGCGATCGAGTACGCAACGCAGATAGCCCACGGCCTCGCGGCCGCGCACGAGAAGGGAATCATCCACCGCGACTTGAAGCCCGAGAATCTCTTCGTCACGAGAGACGGGCGCGTCAAGATCCTCGACTTCGGCCTCGCCAAGCTGACCCATGCCGAGGAAGCACCCGCGCCGCTGACGGGCCTGCAGACGGCGACCGCGGGAACCGAACCCGGAATCGTGCTCGGCACGCTCGGCTACATGTCGCCCGAGCAGGTCAAGGGCCAGCCGGCGGACGCGCGCTCGGATCTCTTCTCCTTCGGTTCGATCCTCTACGAGATGCTCTCGGGCCGGCGAGCCTTCCAAGCGAACTCGGCCGCCGAGACGATGTCGGCCATCCTGCGGGAGGACCCGCCGGAGCTGTCGCAGACCAACCAGAACCTTCCCGCCGGCCTCGAGCGCATCGTCCGCCACTGCCTCGAAAAGAACCCGGAGCGGCGGTTCTACTCCGCGCACGATCTGGCCTTCGATCTGGAAGCCCTCTCCGGGATCTCCGGACCGGGGCCGGAGTCTCTGCTGAAGGCCTCCCGGCCGGAGCGGCGGGTCCTGCGAATGATCGCGCTCGCCGCGAGCGCGGCGGCGCTCGGACTCCTCGCCGGATGGCTGATCTGGAAGAAGCCGCCGGCCTCGTCTCCTGTTTTTCATCGGCTCACATTCCGGCGCGGGTTTACATCATCGGCGCGATTCAGCCCCGACGGGCACACCGTCGTGTACTCCGCGAACTGGGACGGCGCCGAGGCCTCCCAGATCTACTCGGCCAGGGTGGAGAGCCCGGGAGAGCTTCGCCTCGCGCTCCCGACCGGGGGGTTCGTTGCCGCGATCTCGCGCTCGGGAGAATTGCTGCTCCTGCACGACCTCCGTATCTCGAGCGGATACGCGGGTATCGGCACGCTCGCCCAGGCGCCTCTGTCCGGAGGGGCGGCGCGAGACCTGCTCGAGGACGTCGCCTACGCCGATTTCTCGCCGGATGGCGCGAGCCTCGCCGTCGTCCGGGCGCCGGGGTGGCGCTACCGCCTCGAATACCCGGCCGGAAAGGTCGTGTACGAAACCTCAGGCTGGATCAGCCATCCCCGCGTCTCCCCCAGCGGCGACGCCGTGGCGTTTCTCGACCATCCGATCTTCGGCGACGACCGCGGATCCGTCGCGGTCATCGACCGGGCCGGAAAGAAGAAGACCTTGAGCGAGGGATGGGAGAGCGAACAGGGTCTGGCCTGGGCGCCATCCGGCGAGGAGATCTGGTTCACTGCGGCCGACAGCGGGGTTGGCCGCGCCCTCCATGCGGTGACGCGCTCGGGACGCAGGCGGGTGATCGCTCGGATGGTCGGCACCCTGACCCTTCAGGACATCGCAAAGGACGGGAGAGTTCTCCTGGACCACGCCAAACGCCGGATCGGGCTTCTCGGCTTCTTTCCAGGCCAGGACCGGGAGCAGGACCTGTCGGGCCTCGATTGGTCACGCGCGCCGATCCTCTCGGAAGACGGCAAGAGGCTGATCTTCACGGAAGAGGGGGACGGCGGCGGCGCCGGCTACTCGGTCTTCCTTCGCAAACTCGACGGATCGCCTCCGGTCCGGCTGGGCGAGGGCGAGGGCCTGGCAATCTCCCCGGATGGCAAGTGGGTCCTCACTTGCCACGTCCGCCTCTCGCCCGCGCCGCTCGTACTCCTTCCGACTGGAGCGGGAGAGCCAAGACCATTCCCGAAGGACTCCATCAACCACGCCTCCAACAAAGCCAGTTTCTCCCCGGATGGCCGGACCGTCGTCTTTCTCGGCAATGAGCCGGGACGAGCGCCGCGAACGTGGGTTCAGGATCTGGAGGGCGGCAAGCCGCGCCCGGTGACTCCGGAAGGAATCTTCGGGACCTTGCTCACTCCCGACGGCAAGCATGTCCTGGCGTCCGGTGGAGACGAGAAGTTCGCTCTCTACCCCCTGGAAGGCGGAGCCCCTCGCCCGGTTGAGGGATTTGCCCGCAACGACTGGCCGGCCCAATGGACCGCCGACGGAAGATCGGCCTTTGCCGCGCAGGTCATCCCCGCGAGCCTGAAGGCCCGTGTGTTTCGCGTCGGCATCCCCGCCGGCCCTCGAGAGCTCTGGAAGGAGTTCTCGCCGGCCGACCCTACGGGCGTCTCGTCGATCGGCCGCTTTCCCGCGATTACGCGGGACGGAAGAACCATCGTTTTCGGCTACAACTACAACACTTCCGACCTCTACGCTCTCGAAGGTCTCCGGTGATTTGGGCAGTCACTTGACGACCTCGAGCTAGCGACCGGAGGGAACCCGGAACGGAGTGCGGCCGACGGTGGGGGCGAACCATTCGTTGTGGTTCAAGTCGAAGCGCACCCCGATGGCGGTGTAGGGGATGCGGAAGGTGTCGAAAAAGTAGTAGAGAACCTCGCCCCAGAGCGGCTCGCTCGGGACGCCGAGGGCCCTGAGGATCTCCGAGAAATGGATCCCGACTTCGAGACCGACGAGGCGCTGTCGAATCTCCGGTATGCCGGTGTTGTAGCC
>DATFWF010000032.1:0-27495 GCA_035259605.1 Thermoanaerobaculia bacterium | reverse complement strand
TCGAGGAGGACCGAGAACCGCCGCAGGTTTCCCAGCTCCTCGGAAGAGAGCGGCACCCCCTGCGCCGGGGCGGACTCCGGCCAGCCCTTGCCCCGGATCAGCGTGTCCACGGAGGCCGACAGCGCGTCGGTCGCCTCCCCGAGCCGCCCGAGGTTGCGGCGAAGGGTCTCGCGCTCCTCGGTGGGGCACGACGCCACCACAAGCCGGATCAGCTCCGCGAAGAAGCCCGCGAACGGCCCCTTGGTCACGAGCCGGAACTCGCCGATCAGGTAAACCTTTTTGACCGCGTAGAAGAGGTAGTCGGAGACCTTGATGCCGGAGCCCGAGCGGTGCTGGATCGCCGTCCACGACTCGATGTTGGTGGCCATCAGGGCCGGCGGGTACCGGAGCAGCAGCTTGAAGGACTCGGCCACGACCAGCGGCGGAAGGACGTCGGAAAGGTAGAGATGAAGCTCCTCGAGCGCCTCGCGAACTTCGGGACTAGTCTCCTCGGGGAGCATTCTCGCTGAGGGTTTAGGCTACTCCAGATTGAGAAGAATCGGGTGATCGGGTTATCGCAGGGCTCCGGTCCATGTCAGATCGGCGGCCGCAGATCGCTCGATCGTCTCGATCGACGCTGACCGTCAGAAGCTTTTCAGGAAGTCGCCGTTGGCGCGGAACTTCGACAGGCGACCGAGCACGAGCTCCATCGCCTGGATCTTGTCCACCGCCGCGAGGGCCCGGCGCAGCTTGACGATCTTGGGGAGCTCCTCGGGGTTGTAGAGCTTCTCTTCCTTGCGGGTCCCCGACTGCGGGATGTTGATGCAGGGGAAGATCCGGCGGTTGAAGAGGTCCCGGTCGAGCACGATCTCCGTGTTGCCGGTGCCCTTGAACTCCTGGAAGATGATCTCGTCCATCCGAGAGCCGGTATCCACGAGGGCCGTCGCGATGATCGTCAGCGACCCGCCCCCCTCGGCGTTGCGGGCGGCGCCGAAGAAGCGGCGCGGCTTCTCCATCGTGCGGGCGTCGATGCCGCCCGACATGATCTTGCCGCCCCCCTTCTGCATGTGGTTGTAGGCCCGCGCCATCCGGGTGATCGAGTCGAGGAAGATGATCGCGTGCTTGCCGC
Organism: Thermoanaerobaculia bacterium; assembly: GCA_035259605.1. Classification (GTDB taxonomy): domain Bacteria; phylum Acidobacteriota; class Thermoanaerobaculia; order UBA5066; family Gp7-AA6; genus JAWOLE01. The sequence goes on along the minus strand of DATFWF010000032.1, from coordinate 26,387 downwards.
ACTCGACCAAGCGCCGGGCGCGCTCGGCCACGATCTCGGCGACCGCGATGTGGTTCTCGGCGGAGAGATCCGCGGAGGATGCGATGACCTCGCCGCGGACGCTCCGGCGGAAGTCGGTGATCTCCTCGGGCCGCTCGTCGATCAAGAGGACAATGACGTAGACGTCGGGGTCGTTGACCGAGACGGCGTGCGCCATGCGCTTCAAAAGCGTCGTTTTTCCGGCCTTGGGCGGCGCGACGATCAGGCAGCGCTGGCCCCGGCCGATCGGGGCGAGGAGGTCCACGACCCGGCCGCACATCTCGTCGGAAGTCGTCTCGAGCTGCAGGTGGTCGTGCGGGTCGATCGAGATCAGCTCGTTGAAGGTCGGCCGCTGGCGGAAGGCGCCGGGCTCGAGGCCCTCGACGGTCTCGACGCGCTTGACGACCGGCCGGCCGCTGTCCGCCGCGATGCCCGTGACCATCGCGCCGGCTTCCAGCCCCTCCCGGGTGATCAGGTCGCGCGGGATGAGCGGGTCGCTCGCCGAGGGGAGGTAGTTCGCCTTGGCGGAGACGAGGACTCCCGGCGCGTTCTCCCGGGCCGGCAGGAACAGGACTCCCTCGACCGGCCGCTCGGGGCCGGACAGGGACATTTCATCGAGGCGCTCCGGGGCGCCCGGCGCGAAGCCCGGGCGGCCGCCTCCTCCCCCGCCGCCACCCCGGCGCCGGCGGCGCCTGCGGCGGCGGTGAGGCCGCGGAGGCTGGTCGTTGCCCGTGGACGGAATTTCCGTCTGGACGAATGCGGACCCGGAACCCTGCCTTGAGAATGGGTCTTCGGACATGAACTCCCAAACGCCCGCCGCGCTGACTGGATGTCCGGGCGGGAAAGGCGCATTCTAGCCGATTCCGGAGCCAACAGTCCACAGCCCGCTATCGGCCGGTCTGGAAAACCCCGGAAGGCTAGGAAAAAAGTCCCATTACCTTCTCGGGAGGGGCCGGGTTGACCCTGGCCAGGGCGAAATCGTCCTCCGCGTGGGCGGGGTTGGAGACCCCCACCAGGGACACGGTCATCCCGGGCGCCGAGCGGGAGAACTGGAGGGCCCGCTGGCCGCCCGACATGGCCTCCGGAAAGGCCGCTTCGATTTCCTCGGGCAAGTCCGCGGCGAGGCGGCCCTGGAGGAGCGAGGCGGATCCGAACGCCGCCAGGCCCGACCTCGCCGCCGCCGTGAGGGCGGGCAGGCGCTCGCCGCCGGAGTCCTGGGAGGGGTAGGCGACGGCCTGCGCCATCGCGAGGTTGAAGGGGAGCTGCACGGCGGCGAAATGATGTCCCGGGCCGCCGGCTTCCCGCGCGATCGAAACGACGTCGGAGAGCGAGACGTGCTCCGGGTGCTCGGGCGGGACCCGAAGGCCGTCCCAGGTCGCGAGCCCCCAGGCTGCGATCCTTCCCCTTCGCGCGGCGGTTTCCAGGACCTTCGCCGCGGCGGCGAGGCGGCGCCGGAAAGCCGCCGCGTCCACCGTGCCGCGCTGCGTCTCGACGTTGTGAAGGTAGTAGAGGTCGAGCGTCTCCAGCCCGAGGTTCGCGCGGCTGCGCTCGATCTGGTCCTCGAGATACCCGGGCGCCAGGCAGTGGCCGCCGCGCGCGACCTCGGCCCGGGGAGCGACTCCGCTCTCAACGAAGGTCTCGAGGATGTAGCGGCGCGGATCGCGCGGGTCCTCGGAGTCGTGCGGCAGGTATCCGCCCTTCGTCGAGACGAAGACCTCGTCGCGGGCCACGCGGCCCTCCGCGATGCCGCGGGCGAGCGCCCGGCCGATCGCCCGCTCGCTCCTCTGCCCGCGGTAGTTGATCGCCGAATCGAACACGTTGATCCCGCGGTCGAGCGCCGCCGCGACGGACTTCTCGTACCCCTGGTCGGTCGCGGAGTCCTCGTCCCCGAGGTACGTCCCCAGCCCGATCGAGGAGAGCTTCGCGCCCATCGCTTCCCGGAAGTGCGCCGGCGCGGCGCCGGCCCTCCCGGCGAACCGGGCGGTCCCCTCGAGGGTCGCCCGCCCCTTGATCACGGGGCGAGACTATACGTAGGCGGCGTTGACGAACCCCAGGTTGGGATACCCCTTCCCGAGAATGGCGTCCGCGTCGGCCTTCAGCCAGTCGCGCAGGACCGTCCCGTAGTAGGAGCGGAAGTCCGTCTGCCAGGTCAGGTTGCCGTTCCTGTCGAGCGAGGAGAGGCTGGGCGGCGGGCCGTAGATGCCGCGAATCGCCGCGCTGCCCGCCACGAAATGGACGCCCGACGTCCCGTGGTCCGTCCCGAGAGAGCTGTTCTCCTGGGGCCGCCGGCCGAACTCCGACCACGTCATCAGAAGGACGTTGGAGGACTTGCCCTGGCCGTCGAGGTCGTCGAAGAAGGCCTTGATCGAATCCGACACCGCTTTGAGCAGGTTGTCGTGCGCCGCCTTCTGCGAGGCGTGGTTGTCGAATCCGCCGTAGGTCACGTAAAGGATCTGCGTTCCGAGGTTGCCGTTGATGATCTCGGCGCAGAGCTTCAGCGCGTTGCCGAGGCTGTTGTTGGGATAGGTCGCCTTGGGCACGTAGTTGCTGGTGACCTGTTTCAACGTCGCCGAGCTCGACGCGGCGTCTCGCGCGACCCCGCCGATCAGGGCGTTGCGCGTCTCGATCTCGTGCTGGACGGAGTTCTCCGCGACGAAGCCGGTGATCTGGTTGGCCGCGTCCGAGGAGTTCTGGCCGTCGGTGGCGTAGGCGTAGGCCGCGAGGTTGGTGAAGGAGGGAAACACGACCTTGTCGGCCAGCAGGGTGCGCGGAAGCGACTGCGAGATCGCGCAGCCGCAGAGGGGGTTGCCGTTACCGGCCAGCGCGACGTCCGCCCACCGTCCGAGCCAGCCCCGCCGCTGCGCCAGCGCCGGGTCCGCCGTGTGCCAGATGTCGCGCGAGGTGAAATGCGAGAGATTGGGATTCGGGTAGGAGACTCCTTCCACGACCGCCAGCCGCCCCGCGTCCCAGAGCGACTTCAGCCCCGTCATGACCGGGTTGAACCCCAGCGTGCCGTCCAGATCCAGAACGGACGCGGCCGGCACTCCGATGTTCTTGCGAAGCGTCCCCGAGTAGAGCGGATCGGTGTAGGGCACGACCGTATTCAGCCCGTCGTTTCCTCCGGCGAGCTCGACGACGACGAGGACCCGCGCCGCCGCTCCGGGGACGAGCGACTCCTCGAAGAACCGCGCGCCGGCGACGGCGAAGCGGGGCACGAGCGCCGAGACCGTGGCGACCCCGACGCCCCGGAACAGGAACTCGCGGCGATTGATCGGCATGGCGTTCTCCTTAGCAATCTCAGCGGGGGACCTTGCGGTCCCCCGAGCCCCCTAGCAGAGGTGGTAGTCCGGGCTCGTCAGCATCAGGTGCAGGAGGCCGCGGACCTTCACGTCCACGCGCGCGGGCTCGTTCTTCCAGTAGCCGCGGCTCCCGTCCGGGTTGGAGTCCACGTACTTCGCCCAGTCGGCGCGCGTCTGCGGCGGCACGTCGGCGAGGCCGAAGCGGTCCGTGAGCGCGTTGACGACGTCGGTGGGCGTCGTGAGGGTCTTGCCGGCGACGAGCGCGTTGACGTCGATCCTCGTCCCGGTCGTCGAGCGGTTCGTCACGAACTTGTTGGTGGTCGAGGCGCGCGCGAAGGTCGTGCCCGTATTGATCCAGTCCATGTCGCCCTCGGGCCCCTTCGCGTCGGCGGGATCGAAGAGCGCCTGGCCCATCGCGATCAGGTCGGAGACCGGGACGGACATGTCGGTCTTCGCCTCGAGCTGCTTCAGCGACGCGGCGACGTATTCGACCGGGCTGCGGACGAGGACCTTGCGCGAGTGCCGCTCGTAGAACTCTTCCATCCGGAAGATGTGCTCGACCATCGCCTTGATCGAGCGGCCCGAGGAGACGTAGACGTCGGTCAGCTCGTCCACGATCCAGTCCGGCGGATCCTGGTAGGCGAAGAAGGTCCAGAGCTTCGAGGCGACGAACCGGCCGGAGACGCTCCCCCGGTTGTCCTGGTCCTCGAGGATGATCCGGATCGCGTCGCGGCCGTTCCAGTTGCCGGTCTGGCCGAGGATCGTCTTCGAGCCGTTGTCGTGCTGGGCGACGTTGTCGAAGAACTTCGCGCCGTTGTAGCTGTCGGCCGAGGTGTAGCCCTGGACCGTCCAGCCGGTCAGTGCCCGGGCGACCTCGGTCACGTCGGTCTGCGTGTACTTGTCCACGCCGAGCGTGAAGAGCTCCATCAGCTCCCGGGCGTAGTTCTCGTTGGGCCGCCCGGCGCGCGACTGGGCGTTGTCCAGCCAGATGAGCATCGCCGGGTCCTGGGAGATCGCCACGACCATGTCGTCGAACTTCCCGAGCGCGTACTGCCGCATCGTCTTGTTCTGGTTGTGCATCAGGGTGACGCCCTGGACCTTGGTGATTCCCGACGTCCACCAGAGGTTCCAGAGGTACGTCATCTTTTCTTCGAGCGGCCGCTTCGTAAACACCATCCGGTGAAGGAACCACCGCCGGACCCCGTCGATCCTCGACAGGTCGTAGATCGGCGAAGTCGCCGGCGGAACGAACGAGGTCAGCGCCTGGAGATCGTTTTCGAGCTGGGAGTTGTCCACCGACCCGTAGTTGACGAGCCGGTCCACGGTGGCGTCCAGTCCGGCCTGCACCCACGAATCCAGCTCCGCGGGAGTCGCCCCGAACCCCGCCCTCCTCGCCAGATGAGCGGCTGCCTCGCGATCCCAGGTGATGCTCATCGTTTCACCTCTCTTGGGACGGATTCAGACTGGCGTTCACACGCGACCCCGACTGGGCAAGAGCATACTCCCCACAGGTCCAAACAGCCAGACAGAGGCCTTTGCGAGCGTTTCGCTTGAAGCCCCGGCCTGCTCTCTTCCGGCCGCGTCGGGCGGCCGCTCAGAATGCCTCGTTGATGAAGCCCAGATTCGGCCAGGCGCCCAGGATGGCGTTGGCGTCCGCCTTCAGCCAGTCGGAGAGGATCGTCCCGTAATAGGAACGGAAGTCGTTCTCGATCTTCAGGTTCCCGTTCGAGTCGAGGCTCGTCAGGTTGGGCGGTCCGCCGTAGATCCCCGGCTTGACCGCGTCCCCCACCACGAAGTGCGGCGCCGCGGTCCCATGGTCCGTCCCCTTCGACGCGTTGTCCTGGACGCGCCGGCCGAACTCCGACCACATCATCAGCAGGACGTCCTTCGCCTTGCCGTGCGCGTCCAGATCGTCGAAGAACGCCTTCACCCCGTCCGACACGGTCCGGACCAGGTCGTCGTGGTCCGCGTCCTCGTTGGCGTGGTTGTCGAATCCGCCGTAGGTGACGTAGAGGATGCGCGCCCCGACGTTGGCGTTGATGATCTGCGCGATCAGCAGCAATCCCGCGCCGAGGCTCCCGGCCGGGTACTGCCCGCCGGCGACATAGCCGTTGGAGACCGACTGGAGGATCGTCGAAGAGGAGATCGCCGCCGTTCCCAGCCCCGTCACCTCGGAGACCGTGTTCTCGATCTCGTACTGATCGGAGCTCTCGAGGAGGAACGTGTTGACCTGGTTGTTCCGGTCTCCCGGATAGGCGCCGTCGGTCGAGTAGGTATAGCTCGCGATGTTGACGAACGACGGCACGCTGACGTTGTCGGCGAGGAGGCTCCTCGGCAGCGACTGCGAGATCGCGGCGCACGCCAGCGGGTTGTCGTCGTTGCCGATCGCGGCGTCGGCCCACCGGCCGAGCCAGCCGCGCCGCTGCGCCAGAGCTGGGTCCGCCGTGTGCCAGATGTCGCGCGAGGTGAAGTGGGAGAGGCTCGAGTTGGGATATCCCACATTCTCGATCAGCGCCACGCGGTTCTTGTCCCAGAGCGCCTTGATTCCCGTCATCACCGGGTTCAATCCGAGCTTTCCGTCGAGCGGGATCGCGGAAGCCTGCGGGATCCCGATCCGGGACCGGACCTGCGGGTAGACCGGGTCCGTGTAAGGGATCACGGTGTTCAGGCCGTCGTTTCCGCCCATCAGCTCGAGGACGACCAGCGTGCGGCCCGCCGCTTCCGCGCCGACGGACTCCTCGAACATCTTCGCCCCGGCCACCGCCCAGCGCGGGACCATCGCGGAGACCGAGACGAAGCCGGCGGTGCGGAGCAGGAAGTCGCGTCGCGATATCGGCATGGCCATTCCCCCGTTATGCCAGGTGAAACGCCGGGCTCGTCAGCATCAGGTGCACGACGCCGCGCACCTTCTTGTCCACGTTGGCGGCCGTGTTCGTCCAGTTGCCGCGGGAGCCGTCGTCGTTGGCGTTCATGTAGGCGATCCACCCCGCGCGCACGTTTGGCGTCACGTCGGTGATGTTCAAGCGGTCCGCGAGGATGTCCACGACCTTGTCCGCCGTCGAGGCGTCCTTGCCGGCCAGCAGCTTGTTCGGATCGAAGCGCGTGCCGTTGTTGCCGCGGTTGGTCGAGAGCGTGTTGGAGAGCGACGCCCGCGCGAAGAGCGTGCCCGTGTTCATCCACGAGGTTCCCCAGTCCCAGCCCTTGGCGTCCTCGGGGTTGAAGAGCACCTGGCCCATCCCCGACAGCGAGTTGACCGCCGTCCCGAAGTCCGTCGTCCCCTCGAGCATCCGCACCGAGGCGACGGCGTACTCGACGGGGCTGCGCACCCAGGTCTTCCGCGTGTGGGCCTCGTAGAACTCGGGCGAGAGGAAGATCGCGCGAACGACCTCCCGCACCGAGTGTCCCTTCGAGTCGTAGACCGCGCCGATCTGCTCGACGAGGAAATCCGACGGATAGGTCGAAGAAAAGTAGGTCCAGAGCTTCGCCCCGAGGTAGCGCCCCGACTTCGTTCCCTTCGCGTCCGCCCAGCCGAGGATGATGTTGATCGCGTCGTAGCCGCTCCAGTTCCCGGTCTGCCCCAGGATCGTCTTGGAACCGTTGTCGTGGATCGCCGCGATGTCCTGGAACGTCGCGCCGTTGTAGTTGTCCGCCTGCGTGTAGCTGCGCGGTGTCAGCGTCCACCCGGTCAGCGCGCGCGACACGGCCGTCACGTCGCTCTGGGTGTAGCCGCTGTCCACGCCGAGCGTGAAGAGCTCCATCAGCTCGCGGGCGTAGTTCTCGTTGGGCTTCGCCGCCTGCGACAGCCAGTTGTCCAGCCACACGAGCATCGCCGGGTCCTGAGAGATCTTGACGACGAGGTCGTCGAACTTCGCCAGGGCGTACTGCCTCTGGGTCTTGTTCTGGTTGAGCATCAGGGTCACGCCCCGGACCTTCGAAATGCCCGAGGTCCAGTGGAGGTTCCAGAAATAGGTCATCTTCTCTTCGAGCGGCCTGGGAGAAAACGCCATCCGGTCCAGAAACCACTGGGTGAGGCCGCGGTTGGTCGAGGTGTTGTAGTTCTTCGCGGCGAGCGCCGTCTCATAGGCCGAGACGTCGATGGCCTCGTAGTCCACCAGGGAGGAGACGGCGCCCTCCAGGCCCTTCGCGTACAGCGCGTCGATCTCGGCCGGCGTTCCTCCAAATCCCGCCCGTCGAAGAAGGTGCGCCGCCGCGTCCCTCGTCCAGTTGATGGAGCTCATCGGCAACCCTCCCTGCCCGATGGGGGTTGGACGAGTCGAGCCTGGAAGGGTTTACCGGGAAGTCAAACGACCGGGAGGGGTATGCCGTTCGTCCTCGTCGTCCCCTCGACACGGGCGTCCCAGCGGCCGGGAATCGGGGTAGAGCAGCGAGGGCAGGCGCCCGAGGCGAGGCGGTTCTTCACCACGCGGAAGCCGTACCTCTCGATCACCGTCATCGAGCAGGAGGGGCAGCGGGTGTCCTCCCATTCGCCGGTCCGTCCAGGGAGATTCCCGGCGTAAACGTACCGGAGCCCCTGCGCCGTCCCGATCCGCGCCGCCCGCAGGAGGGTCTCGGCGGGAGTCGAGCCCCGGTCGTTCATCTTGTAGTCCGGGTGGAAGGCCGTGACGTGCCAGGGAATGTCCTTCGACACGGAGGCGACGAACCCGGCCGCCTTCGTCAGCTCCTCGTCCGAATCGTTGAAGCCCGGGATGACGAGGGTCAGCACCTCCAGCCAGATGCCGCGGTCGTGGATCCCCTGGATCGAGTCGAGGACGTTCTGCAGGACGCCGCCGAGCTGCCGGTAGTGCTTGTCGTCCATGGATTTCAAGTCCACCTTGTAGAAGTCCACCCACGGCCGGATGTAGTCGAGGACCTGCGGTGTGCCGTTGCCGTTGGAGACGTAGCCGGTGTAGAGGTCCTTCTTCTTCGCCTCGCGAAAGATCTCGACGGCCCACTCCGAGGTGATCAGGGGCTCGTTGTAGGTCGAGACCACGGTCGGCGCCCCGCATTCCAGGGCGAGCTCCGGCAGGGCCTCCGCCGGGACGTCGCGCGGCTGGCCGACCGCCTTCGGGTCCCGGATGGACTGCGAGGTGAACCAGTTCTGGCAGTACGCGCAGTGCAGGTCGCAGCCGAGCATCCCGAAGGACAGGGCGTCGGACCCGGGCAGCGCGTGGAAGAACGGCTTCTTCTCGATCGGGTCGCACTGGATCGCCCCGACGTATCCCCACGGAACTTTCAGGACCCCGCCCTCGTTGTAGCGGACCCGGCAGACCCCCTCCCGCCCCACCGGGATCGGGCAGCGGTGCCCGCAGGAGTAGCAGCGCAGCCGGCCATCCTCCAGCCGCTCGACCAGCTCGGGTGCGGCCGGGGCGGTCCGGCTCGCCAGGGTGGGTGCGATCGACGGAACGCTCGACATGCTCTCGGCTCTCATAACACGTTCGAGATGTTGGAAATGCCTTCGGCCGGGGCGACGTTATGATCGCTCGATGTTCACTCGGAAGAGCCTTCTCTCAGTCCTCCTGTGCCTCGCGGCGGCCTCGACCCTGCCCGCCCAGACTACCGCCATTCCCGAGGGCCACAAGCTCCTCACCCAGACCGGAAAGGCCGTGACCGGCGTGAGGATCCTGCCGCAGCCGGACGGCTCGGTCTGGTTCCTGGTTCCCTCCAACGACAAGATCGTCCAGCTCCAGCCCGACGGCGTGACGATGAAGCAGTGGCAGATCCGCGCCGACTCCGACCTCGGCGCCAACCCGGTGGACCTGAAAGTGGACGGCAAGTACATCTGGTTCATCGAGAACGGCGAGAGCCTGATCGACGCCGGCCGCTCGATCTTCGCCCGCCTCGACACCGAAACGGGGCAGCTGCGGGAATGGGACGTCCCGGGCTCGAAACCCGCCGCCTTCTGGATGGCCCCGGACGGGAAGGTCTGGCTCCCGCAGACGGCCGGCCGCCTCCAGTCGGTGGATCTCAACACCCTGGACGTCGTGGACTACCGCTCGACCAAGACCTTCGCGTACTCCGACATGGTTCCGGGGCCGGACGGCGCGCTCTGGCTGACGGACTTCGGCAACAACCGCATCGTCCGCTACGAGCCCGGCGCCAAGACCGAGACGTCCTGGACCTTCTTCGACCCCAACGCCGGGAGGCTGAACCCGAGCCAGATTCGCTTCGACGACCAGGGCAAGCTCTGGATCTCCCAGCTCTCGGGATCCCAGGTCAACTGGTTCGATCCGAAGACCGGGTTGATCCTCTCCTACATCAGTTTCTCCAACCCGATCCACTTCGACCTCTTCGCCGGAAAGGTGTATGTCTCCGAGGCGCCCAGCGCCAACGGCCGAATCGTCGTCCTCGACCCCGACATCGCCAACCCCGTCCCCGCCGCCCTCGTGTCGGAGACGCTCGCCGTCTCGGGGATCCCGAACATCCTGAAGGCCAAGATCCGCGACTCCACGATCACCCCGTCGAACTTCGACGCGACCGCGGAGAGCTTCGCGACGACCGACCTCGTGGTGACGAGCGACGTCCCCGGGTACCTGCGCACGCAATTCCCTTCGACCAACGCGTACGGGATCGGGGTGAACGGGGGAACGATCTGGGTGGGATCGGAATCGCTCATCGGGAAGTTCGTCCTCCAGACGATCGGGACGAGCTCCGACCAGAGCGTCCCCGTCGCCGCGGAGTTCGGCGTCTCGCCCGGAGAGCGGATCTCCACCGACGCCGTCCTCTACAACCGCGGGACGGCGAACGTCTCGGGGGACATCCTCTACCTCTTTTCTCCCGCCGCGTTCCCGAGCCGATCGACCTTCAGCGTGGACGGAGGAAAGACGGTCCGCCTCTCCGACGTTCTCGGCTCGATCAGCAGCAACGCGAGGACCCTCTTCGGCCCTGTGCGGATCCGGGTCACCTCGGGGAGCGCGAGCGACCTCTTCGTCAACCTCCGCACCGCCCGCCAGCCGGCCGACGGCTCTTCCTTCGGCTTCTCCAACCGGGCTCTCGACTCCGACCGCTCCGTCGGAGCCAACTCCACGCGGGTCCTCTTCACGGGCAGCCGCGACCAGGAAGCCTCCATCTTCGGGATGTACTCGCCCGGCGGCGCGAGCTTCACGGCGAAGCTCCTCGCGCCGGACGGATCGGTGCGCGGCCAGAGGGATTTCACCCTGGCAAGCAACATTTCCCAGGAGTTCAACCCGGCGGCGTCCGCCTTCGGCGTCGCGCCCGAGCCGGGGGACGTCATCCACCTGCTGGTCCGGTCCGGCGTGGTGCAGGCTTACGTCAACGTTCTGGACCTGGGAAGCGGAGACGTGGCGATTTCCAATCCTTTCGAGCCGACCGTGGACGCGATCCTTCCCGTGGTCGCCACGCTGACGGGACAGGGCGACACCAGTTATCTCTCGGACCTCCTCCTCGCCAACCCGGACGCCTCGCGTTCGGCCAGCGTCACGATCTCCTATGTCCCGCTGGGCAGAACGGCTCCGGCGCAGCGCTCGACGCTGACGCTCGCTCCCCTGGCGAGCCAGGTCTACTCCGACGTCCTCGCGTCGCTCTTCTCCGTGGATGCGGGCCAGGGAACGCTCCTCGTCTCCTCCGACGTCCCGCTCGGCGTGTCCGCGCGGATCGCGGCCCGCAGGGACGCCGGGGACTATGCCGGGTTCGCGCCCGCGTTCAACGGCGGCGAAAACATCGCCGGCGGAGGGGCGGCGGTCGCCATCGGGGTCCCCCAGACGGACACCCGGCGGACCCACCTCTTCCTCTACAACCGCGGGTCCGCCGGCACCGTCACGGTCACCGGCTACGACGGCGACGGCAACCAGATCGGCACGCTCTCCGTGAACATGGCGTCGGGCCAGGCCGCGCGCGTCAACTCCGTCATGCAGGCTCTCGGCGCGGACAACATCGCCGTCGGAAGGATCACCGTGCAGCCCTCGGACGGAATGGTCCTCTTCGCCCAGACGGCGGAGGCGGACGCCTTGAGCGGCGACGTCGACGTCGCGAAGCTCATTCCAATGTGAGGCCGGGAGGCGGACGGCCCTCCTGCCCCGCCCGGCGTCCGCCTATAATTTCGAAGGTGAATCCCGGAAAAACCCCGTGAATCCGAGAAGAACGATCGTCCGCGGGTCCGGCGTGTTCGTGCCCGAAACCGTCGTGACCAACGACCGGCTGTCCCTCCTGATGGACACCAATGACGAGTGGATCCGCCAGCGGACCGGCATCGAGGAGCGCCGGTTCGCGCGCAAGGGCGTGTCCTCGGCCGACCTCGGTTACGAGGCCGCGCGCCGGGCCATCGAGGACGCCGGAATCGGAGCGGGCGATCTCGACCTGATCGTGTTCGCGACGATGACCCCTGCCCATTACTTCCCCGGAAACGGCGGGCTTCTCGCCTCGCGGCTCGGCCTCTCCGCAACCCACGCTCTGGACATCCGAATGCAGTGCGCCGGGTTCCTTTCGGGCCTCCACGTCGCCGACGCCTTCATCCGGTCGGGCGAGGCCCGCCGCGTCCTGCTGGTCGGCGCCGAGTGCCACGCCTCGCTCTTTCCCTGGAGCGAAGCCGAGTGGGACATCCTCGCCGGCGTTTCCGACGCGGCGCCTTCGCCCAAGGCCTACGCGTGGGGGACCGCGCACCGCGACCGCGCGGTCATCTTCGGGGACGGAGCGGGAGCGTTCGTCCTCGAGGCCGACGAGTCGGGAAGCGGCCGCGGATTCCTCGGATTCGAGATGCGGACCGACGGCGCGCACTGGGACAAGCTGTACGTGCCAGGCGGAGGCTCGGCGAGCTTCCCCTACTTCACCCCCGAGATGTTCGAGAAGAACGACACCATCCCGATCGTGGAAGGGCGGCAGGTCTTCCGGCTCGCGACGACCGCGATGCCGCAGATCGTGCGCGAGACGCTCGCGAAGCACGGGATGGAGCTCTCGGACGTCTCGCTCCTGCTCATGCACCAGGCCAACCTCCGCATCAACGAGGCCGTGCAGAAGAACCTGGGGCTCCCCGACGAGAAGGTCGTCAACAACATCCAGCGGTACGGCAACACGACCGCCGCCACCCTCCCGCTCGTCTTCCACGAGGCGAAGAGCCGGGGAAAGATCCGGGAGGGCGACCTCGTGTGCTTCACGGCGCTCGGCGCGGGCCTGCATTGGGGCGCCGGGCTCCTGCGCGCGTGACGACGCTCCAGCTCGCGATCGTCCTCGCCCTCGGCGGATTCCTGGGCGTGGCCGCCATCTCCGCGTGGTGGAGGCTGCGCCAGCAGTACCGGCGCGACCTGGCCGACCGGGACGCCAGCTACAAGACCCTGATGGAGATCAACGTTCGCCACTACCGGGACATCGCCGAGCGCGACGCCCGCTTCAAGACGCTCCTCGAGCAGGCCCGAGAAGGGGTCGTCGCCGAGACCGACGGGACGATCATCTTCGCCAACCCGGCGGCCATGAAGATCTTCGGGTGGACCCGGGACGAAGACTGGGCCGGCCGCGTCGTCCTCGACCTGGCCGCCGAGGAATCGCGCGAGGCGCTGTCCTCGATTCTCTCCGCCGCTCCGGCCGGCGGCCCGCCCGCGCGGCACGAGCTGACCGGCGTGAAGGCGGACGGCTCGCGCTTCGAGATGGAGATCACGCCGGCGAAGATGCTCTTCCAGGGGAAGGCCGCCCGGCAGGCGATCCTGCGCGACATCACCGACCGCCGCCGGGCGGAGCAGGCCCTGCGCGAATCCGAGGAGCGCTACCGGCTCCTCTTCGAGAACAACCCGCAGCCGATGTGGGTCTACGACCGCGAGACGCTCGCGTTCCTCGCGGTCAACGAGGCGGCCTGCCGCCACTACGGCTACTCCCGCGAGGAATTCCTGCGGATGAAGGTCCAGGACATCCGGCCGGCCGAGGACGTCCCCGCGCTGCTGGAGAGCCTGGCGGCGGAAGCGCCCGAATTCCGCTGGGCCGGCGTGTGGAAGCACCGCAGGAAGGACGGCACGACGATCGACGCCGAGATCGCCGCCCATCCGATCCAGTTCGCGGGGCGGGACGCGCGGCTGATCCTCTCCAACGACGTGACCGAGAGGAGGCGCGCCGAGGAGGCCCTGCGCCAGTCCGAGCAGAGGTACCGCGACATCTTCGACTTCGCGACTCTCGGCATCTACCAGTCTCGCCGCGACGGCTCGTTCGTGACCGCCAACGCGCCGCTGGCCGAGATGCTCGGCTACGACTCGCCCGAGGAGCTCATGAAGAGGAGCCTCGACGACGTCTACGTCGTGCCGGGCGAGCGCGAGGCCCTGATCACCCGCTACGAGGGGGACGAGAGCCCGCACCGCCAGGAAGTGCGCTGGAGGAAGAGGGACGGGAAGCCGGTCTGGATCGAGCTCGACGCGCGCGCGGTCCGCAGCCCCGACGGGGCGACGCGCTACTTCGAAGGGTTCGTCCACGACATCACGCAGAGGAAACACGGCGAGGAAGAGAAGCGCCGGCTCGAGGAGCAGCTGACGCAGGCCCAGAAGATGGAGGCCGTCGGCCAGCTTGCGGGAGGGATCGCCCACGACTTCAACAACCTGCTGACCGCGATCTCGGGCTACAGCGAGCTGCTCTTGAGCGAGCTCCCCCCCGAGGACCTGCGCCGCAGCCACGCCGAGGAGATCCGCAAGGCCGGCGAGCGGGCGGCCTCGCTGACGCAGCAGCTCCTTGCCTTCTCGCGCCGGCAGGTGCTCGAACCCAAGATCCTCGACGTGAACACCGTCGTCTCCGACATCGAGCGGATGCTGCGGCGCTTGATCGGCGAGCACATCGACCTGAAGGCCCGCAAGGCCGCCGACCTCTGGAAGGTCAAGGCGGATCCGGGGCAGATCGAGCAGGCGATCCTGAACCTCGTCTTGAACGCCCGCGACGCGATGCCCTCCGGAGGGACTCTCGCCATCGAGACCTCGAACGCGGAACTGGACGAGGCCTTCGCCTCGAGCCACGTCCCGACGCCGCCCGGTCCTTACGTTTGCGTCGCGGTCACCGACACCGGGATCGGGATCAGCGACGAGATCAAGGCGCGCCTCTTCGAGCCGTTCTTCACGACCAAGGAGCGCGGGAAGGGGACGGGGCTGGGCCTCTCGACGACTTACGGGATCATCAAGCAGAGCGGCGGCTACCTCTGGTGCGACAGCGAGGTCGGGCGGGGGACGATGTTCCGAGTGTTCCTCCCCCGCGTCGAGGAGCCCGTCTCGCAGGTCGTCGAGAGGAAGACCCCCGCCCCGCTTCACCCGGGCGACGAGACCGTGCTCTTAGTCGAGGACGAGCCTGAGGTCCGTTCCCTCGTCCAGCGGATCCTGAAGACCCAGGGGTACACCGTGGTCACCGCCGCGAACCCGGACGAGGCCGTCGCGGTGGCACGTGAGTTCAAGGGAACGATCCAGCTGATGGTCACCGACGTCGTGATGCCGGGGATGAGCGGCCTCCAGCTCGCCGAACGCCTCCAGCCGACCCGTCCCTCGATGCGGGTGCTCTTCGTTTCCGGCTACACCGACGACGCGATGGGTCCGCACGGGATCCTGGAGCCGGGCAAGGCGTTTCTCCAGAAACCGTTCACGCCGGTCGCGCTCGCCCGGAAGGTCCGCGAGGTCCTCGACGGCGACCGCCGACCCTGACCTCAAGAGTCCGTGAAAGGCGGCCGCCGGATCGGCCCGCCGCTATACTCCGCGGGCCATGAGCGTACGCCGCCGTATCCTCTCCGCGGCGCTCCTCGCCGCCGCCTCGTTCGCCTGGTTTGCTTCGTCGTCCGTCGCGCAGGAGAAACCCCCGGAAACGCCGCCGCGGGAGAAGGCGCCCGAGACTCCCGAACCGTGGAAGCCGCCGGAGGGGGCGATCATCATCAACCTGCCGTCGGCCGAGGTGAACCCGCTGCGGAACCTCCAGCTCCACTTCACCCACCGATTCTCCGAGCCCTTGAACGACAGCAACTTCCACGACCTCTTCTCCTTCGATTCGGGAGCGGACGTGGGGATCGGACTGTCCTACGTGCCGGTGAAAGACCTGGAGGTCGGCTTCTTGCGCTACCGCGCCCTCGAGGACTGGGAGACTTGGGTCAAGTACCGGTTCCTCTCCGCGTCCGAGAGCGCGAGCCCGGTGGACGCGGCGCTGCGAGTCGGAGGCGACTTCCGCGCCGCGAAAACCCCGGACCTCTGCGAAGAATCGCCCCGGCCGCCCGGATGCTCCTTCGCGGACCACAAGAACAGCTTCTTCGTCCAGGCGATCGCTGGAATCCGCCTCCTCGGCCGCGTCCGCGTGACCGTCGTCCCGACCTACATCACCTGGTCGGCCCAGCAGCCCTTCGTCGTCCAGGGAGAGTCCGTTCACAGCGACGTCTTCAACGTCCCCTTCGCGGTGGCGATCGCGATCACCCACTCGATCAACATCCAGGCCGAGATCGTGCCGCGCCGATCCAGCGCGCAGGCCGGCGGCGTCGGGTACATCACCGCCATCGAGAAAACGCTGCTTCGCCACCGGTTCGCCTTCACCGTCGGAAACATTCGGCCCACGACGGTGGATCAGTACATCGGCCCCGACTTCCGCGGGAGGCCGAACGACTACTACATCGGCTTCAACCTGACTCGCCTCTGGAAGCTGTGACACCTGCGCGCAAGAAGCTCGCAGGTGTCACAGCCTGAAGCCCGAAGGGCTGAAGGATCTAGGACGGCAAGACCAGATATCCGAACTTCGCCGGCACGTGGAAGTCCGGCGGATCGGCCATCGTCGGGCTCCACGCCGTGTACTCGTCGGTCTCTCCCCGGTCGATCCGGAAGAAGTTCGCCCGCCAGGTGTCCGACCGTTCGCCTCCCATCGGGGCGAGCGGGATTTTGAGCAGCGCGGACCAGCGCGCGGCGCGCCGCCGGACCCGCGCCGAAAAGCCGGGGCAATCCCACGACACATCCGCGCGCATCGTCGCGCGCCGCCCCTCCCGCGACTCCACCCGCGCGTCGAAGAGCGCGCCGAGCGGATTGACCTCGAACTCGTAGTACACCGCCGGCGGATCGAGCGGAGACAGGAAGACCTCGAAGACGTCCTCCTTCCACAGCGGATCGTCCCTCCTCGTCAGCGTCGCGACGCATCCGTCGTCCTTTCCGTCGAAGCGGACGAGCAGCGCTCCACCTCGAACTCCGACGCGCACGGCGGTTGAGAGGCGCGGAGTCGAACCATTCCGCGCGTCGCGAAGCATCCTCGGCTCGAGCTCGACCAGCCGATCGGTTGCCGCCAGACGCGGTACGTCCCAACGCGGGACTTCGGAAATCACCCGATCACCCGATCGCCGATCACCCGATTCTTCTAGGTTTCCTGGATCGGCTTGCGGAACGGGATCCCCATCGACGCGAGCCACTTCTGCGCGCGGTCGAGCGCCTGGTGCTCCTTGAACCGGAAGAATCTCTCCTCCTCCTTCGGATACTTCAGCAGGGTCTCGCGGTAGCGCGTCGGGAAGTCCGGATCGCCGAGCGCGGCCTCCAGCGCGCGGCGGCACCCGGCGTCTTCGCACTTCACCAGGAATTCCTCCAGATCACCGCGCTTTCTCTCCCCCTCGTCCCGCGGCAGCGCGGCGTAGCGCGGATCGCGGCTCATCGCCTCGTGGCGGGCGGCGTCCCTCTCCAGGACCTGCTCGACGTCGCCGGTCTCCCGGTCGAAGAAGTGCGTGATCTGCCTCGAGCGACTCTCGAAGCCGACGATCAACCCTTCCCAGTCGATGCGCAGGCGCGCGGGCATAACCGCTATGATAGAGACGTTGGGGAGAACATGAAAAAGATCGCGACTTTCGACGACTGGATCGACGCGTTCCGGGCCTGGCAGCGCGACATCGGGCTGCGCCTGTCGCCCTCCTACGCGAACTTCCAGTTCGACGCCAAATACGGGGACCTGAAGACCGACGAGATCGAGTTCGGGGACTTCAAGGGCGACAGGAAGTGGGAAAAAGTGACGAAGATCCCCCACCAGCCCATCCGCGACGCCCTCCTGAACCTGATCGTGTACCAGGGAGACACCGAGTTCGCCTCCGTCGAGCAGCAGCGCCACCTGATGGAGACCTCTCCCTCGGACTACGACACCGAGAGCGTCTCGCGGATCATGGTCGAGGAGATGCGCCACGGCTGGCAGATGTGCCACCTCCTGGTCAACAACTTCGGCGAGACCGGGAAGATCGAGGCCCGCAAGCTCCTCGAGCGCCGGTCCTGGCAGAACACGCGGCTGCTCGGCTCCTTCAACGTGGACGTGGACAACTGGGTGGACTTCTTCACCTACACCGAGTTCGTGGACCGGGACGGCAAGTTCCAGTTGAACATGCTCTCGACCTCGGCCTTCGCCCCCCTCGCCCGCTCGATGGGGCCGATGCTCCGCGAGGAAGGCTTCCACCTCGGCACCGGCCACATGGGTCTCCAGCGCATCGCGAAGGCCGGCCGAGTTCCTCCCGCGCTCCTCCAGAAGTACGTCAACAAGTGGCTCTCGACCGCCTACGACCTGTTCGGCAAGGACTCGTCCTCGTCGGCCGAGTGGTTCTACGTCTGGGGGCTCAAGGGACGCTACGACGAGTCGCGGCAGGCGGCGGACCCGGACAAGGCGCACTTGAACGAGCTTTCGCGCGACCTGTACCACGCCGAGGTGGTCAAGCTCCTCGAGTCCATCAGCAAGCAATTCCCCGCCGGGACTCCCCCGCTGACGGCGCCGGACATGAAGTTCCACCGCGCGATCGGCGAGTTCGCCGGCAAGACCTATTCGACGAGCGGCGAGCTCTTAACCCCCGCGGAGTACGAGAAGCACGCCTCCGAGAACCTTCCCAACGAGGAGGAGAAGAAGTTCATCTCCGGCCTCATGCGGGAGCCGGGCTGGATCGCGCCGCGCGAAGAGCTCGCCGCCTCCTAGAAGAATCGGGTGATCTGCGATCGGGTGATCTGCGATTGACCCGAGCTTCCGGTCACCCGATCACCCGATCACCCGATCACCCGATTGGTCCGATTCGCCGCAAGCTCCTCCAATGGTCGGATCGTCAGAATAGAAGGCTGCCCTGGCGTGCCACCCGTGATCCCTACCGGATCTGGGTCTCCGAGGTCATGCTCCAGCAGACGACCTTCTCCGCGGTGGCCGCCCGCTACGAGGCATTCCTCTCGAGGTTTCCGGATCTCCCTTCGCTCGCCCGCTCGCGAGAGGACTCGGTCCTGGCGGCGTGGTCGGGCCTCGGCTATTACCGGCGGGCGAGGAACCTGAGGCTTGCGGCCAAGCGGATCCTGCGGGACCGCGGCGGCGTGATGCCGGGTGACCCGGAGGAGCTGCGGCGCCTCCCGGGTTTCGGGGAGTACACCGCCGCGGCGGTCGCGGCGCTCGCGTTTAAGTCCCGCCGCCCGGCCGCCGACGCCAACGTGACCCGCGTCGTCGCGCGCCTCTACGGCATCGGAGGAATCGCGGGAACGAAGAGGCACCGGGAAGCGGTCCTCTCGGCGGCGGCGAAGCTGCTCTCTTCGGGCGATCCCGGGAAGACGACGGCCGCCCTGATGGATCTGGGCCAGCTCGTCTGCTCCGCGCGGCGGCCATCGTGCGGAGTTTGCCCGCTGGCTTCGGAGTGCGCCGCCTTCGCGGGCGGGTCGCCCGAGAGGATTCCCGGCCGCGCCCGGAAACCCCGCCCGGTTCGGGTCTTCCTGGCCGCCGCGTGCGCGCGAGAGAACGGCAGCGTGCTTCTCGTGCGGAGAAAGTCCACCTTCCTCGACGGGCTCTGGGAGTTCCCCTCCGCCGAAGGGCGCACGAAAGCCGCGGCGAGAGAGAGGCTCGCGGCGAGGCTCGAGCCGCTCCGTCTGCGTCTGGATCGCAGGCCGATCGGCGCGGCCCGTCACACGATCGTCAACCGCCGGATCGCGATCGAAGTGTTCCCGGCGAGTCCCAATCCAGAATCCAAAAGCCGGAATCCAGAATCAGCCCGGTGGTTCACCGCCGCACAGCTCCGGAAGGCCGCGATCCCGACGCTCACGCGAAAGGTCGCGCGCGCGGCCGCCTTTGCGTAGAGCACGACCGGGCGGGAGGGGCGTACCGAGCGTCGTCGCCCGCGTCTAGCGGCCGAGAGACGCGACATGCGGCCGGTTCGCCCGCCGCAAACCCCTCTCCTACGACACGACAGGAGACGTCCGCTAGCTGGAGGCGACTCCGGAGTCGGGGGCCTGGGCCTCCGCGGTTTCGGTGGTCCGGTCGAGCAGCCGGTAGAGGGTCGCCCGGCTGATCTGGAGGGCGCGGGCCGCGCGAACGCGGTTCCCACCCTGCTCGCGAAGGACCTGCTGGAGCCGCTCGGGAGAGATCTCCTGCGCAATGGGGCGGGTCCTCGTCCGCCGAATCCCGACCGTCCCCGGCACCCCGACAGCGCGGCTGCGCGCGAAGGGGAAATCCTCGGGGCGCAGGAAACCGTCCTGGGAAAGGATGCCGGCGTGCTCGATCGCGTAGCGCAGCTCGCGAATGTTGCCCGGGTACGTGTAGCTCCGGAGCAGGTCGAGCGTGCCGGGCGCGAAGACCCGGAGCTTGCGGTGCCGCCGCACCGACTCGGCCAGGAAGAGCCGGGCGAGCGGCTCGATGTCCTCGGGCCTCTTTCGAAGGGGCGGGACGACCAGGGTGACGACGGAGACCCGGTAGAAGAGGTCCTCCCGGAACTCGCCCGAGGCAACGAGGCTGTCCAGGTCCCGGTTGGTCGCGACGACCAGCCGCACGTCCACCTTGATCGGCCGCTTCTCGCCGAGCCTGCGCACGGCCCCGTCGTCGAGCACCCGCAGGAGATTGGTCTGCGCCGGCAGCGCCATCGAGCCGATCTCGTCCAAGAAGAGGGTGCCGCCATGCGCCTCCTCGAAGAGACCGGCCTTCCACGTGTGCGCGCCGGGGAAAGCGCCGCGCGCATGTCCGAAGAGCTCGCTCTCGAAGAGGTTCTCCGGAACCGCGGCGCAGTTGAGCGTCAGGTACATCTTGTCCGCGCGCGGTCCCGTGGACTGGATGTAGCGGGCGATGACGTCTTTGCCGATGCCCGTCTCGCCGAGGATCAGGACCGTCGAGGAGGACGCCGCGGCCTTGCGCGCCCTGGCGAGGAAATCCTGCATGATCAGGCTCTCGCCGATCGGCGGGGCGAGGCCGTGACGGCGCCGGACCTCTCCCGAGAACGCGCGGGACTCGCGCTTCAGCTTCCGAAGCTCCAGGGCCAGGCCGACGCGGTGGACCAGCTCCCGCGGGTCCACGGGCTTGGGGATGTAGTCGAAGGCGCCCAGCCGCGTCGCCTCCAGCGCGGCCCCCACGGAGTTCGGCGCGGCGACCAGGAGGACCGCGGGGGGATCGGGGACCGCCCGGCAGGCCTTCAGGACGTCGGCCGCCTCGGTCCCTTCCATCGGGAACTCCGTGACGACCACTTCGAAGTTCGAGGCGGATTCCGATCCCAAGAAGTCCTCGGCGCTTTCGAAGACTTCCGGCGGGTATCCGCCCCGCGAGAGCATCCCGGTTAAGGAGCTCCTCAGGTCGGACTCATTTTCGATCAGTGCAAGACGCACCATACAACTCCTTCAGAGAGATTTTCGCACCCGCCGGCGGAGCGGCGGCTATCCGTGGTCACATCCTGACTCCATCGGGCCCTTCAGGGCAAGCGATCCTGCGGCGTTCCTCCTGAATTCCTTAGATCCTCGCAGACCCCGAGCGTAACAGGATCAGGCCGGCCGCGGCCAGCAGCAGGCCCAGGGCGAAAAGGGCCCCTTCCGAAACGGTCGGAATGTTCTGAACCGGCACAGGCGAGGGCTGGACCGTCACGGTGAAGGTGGGTGTCGAGGTATTGACCGGCGTCGCCGTCAGCGACGGTGTGTTGGTCGGCGTGTTGCGCGGGGTGTTCGTGTCCGGCACGGCCGTGTTCGTCGGCGTATTCGTCGGTGTGCTGGTCGGAGTGTTCGTCGGAGTATTCGTCGGAGCGTTCGTGAAGGTATTCGTGAGGGTGGTCGTCGGCGTGCTGGTCGGAGTCTTCGTGGGGGTGTTGGTGAACGTGTTCGTCGGAGCTGGGCGACGCGCTGCTGCCGGAAGCCGTCTTCGTCTGGTCGAGCGGACTGACGGGCACGAGGCCCGAGAACTCGTTGGCGGTGGCCTCCTGCAGGTTCCCGTTGGAGGGAAAGGTCACCGTGATCGTGTCGGAAGAGCTCAGGGCGTTCACGTTTTGAGCGGAGCAGATCATCAGGCGCGGGGAGGTCGAAGTGGCCGGAACGTCCACGTCGATGGCGTAGGTGTTGCTCGCCGTGTCGGCGCAGGTAACGGTCCCGGCCGCCGACCCGAGCCGGTCGCCAGCGTCACGATGATGCTGTCTCCCGCCGCGCCTCCGACCGTCGAGCCGTTGTTGCTAATCGTGAGGCTGGTGACGAATCCCGCCCCGTGGCTGGCGGTCCCGAAGTTTCCGGTGAAACCGGACAGCAGCGCCGGCGCGAAATCACGGCGTCGCGGCACCCGCGTCGGCACGCCCTGTGCCTGCCCCGCCGCCGGCCGCCCGGGATGGACGGCCAGGCGTACCTGGGCCAGGGCCGCAGGATCGAGGACCGGCGTCGCGATGAACAGAATTGTGAGGACGACCAGGACCTTTGCCCGCTTGCCGTATCTCACCGTCTCGCCTCCGTCGGGCGGCGCAGCGCCGGATTGGGATTGTTAAGACCGGACCACTGACTTTAGTCTAATCCCTGAACAGTAGCGAGACAAGTCCGCCACAGCCGAAGGCACCTCTCTCCCCAGCGCAACTTACTTGGTTTGAGAGATTTGAACGACTATGATCGCTGATCATGGATGTCGAATGGAACGGTCAGACGGTTCAGGTCCGGGAATTCGGGCAGGGTCCCAACGTCATTCTCGTCCACGGGTACCCGCTCGACGGAGCCATGTGGTCCGGCGTCGCCAGGACCCTTTCCAGCAGGTTCCGAGTCTTCAAGCTCGATCTCCCGGGGCACGGCGAGAACCCCGCCGAGGCCGGCGGGTCGATGGAGAGCTACGCCGGCTTCCTCGAAGCGGTCCTGGCGAAGGTCCAGGGGCCGGCCGGGATCGCCGGGTTCTCGATGGGCGGGTATGCCGTTCTTGCCCTGTTGAAGCGCTCCCCCGCCGGCGTTGCGGCCCTGGCGCTCGTGGACACCCGGGCCGGGGCGGACGACCAGGCCGGCAAGGCGGCGCGGGGCGCGGCCCTGGACGCCGTTCGGGCGGGTGGGCCGGCGGCGATCGTCGAGGGCATGGTCGAGAAACTCCTGTCTCCGGCCGGCCGGGCCAACCCGGGGCTGGTGGAGCGGCTTCGCCGGATCATCCTGCGCCAGAAGCCGGAAGCGCTCGAATCCGACCTCGCGGCGATGCGCGACCGCCCGGATTCCCGCGACTGGCTGCCGCGGATCGCGGTCCCGACCCTCGTCTTGACCGGCGAGGCGGACGTCATCACGCCGCCTGCCGAAGGCGAGAGCATGGCCGGCGCGATCCCGGGAGCCCGCTTCGTCCTCGTCCCGGGAGCCGGGCACATGACGCCGATGGAGCGCCCCGGAGGGGTCGCCTCGGCCCTCTCCGAGCACTTCGCCGCGGCCCTCTCCTAGGCCCGGCTCCGACACCCGCATAGACTCTGGGCCGGTGCTGGCGATGCGGCCGTTCCACGTCATCCTCGACCTGACCTCCCGGTGCAACCTCAAGTGCGTGATGTGCTACTTCGCCGCGACCGACCGCCTGAACTTCCCGCCGTTCGATACCGGGCCGGCCGACGGCAACATGCCTCTGCCGGTCTTCGAGAAGATCGCCGAGCAGCTCTTCCCGAGGGCCCGACGCGTGGCCCTGGGGTGCGCGGCCGAGCCGATGATCCATCCCCGCTTTCGGGAAATCCTCGCGGTGGCCGGGCGGTACGGCGTTCCGGACCTCTGGTTTCCGACAAACCTCCTCGCATTGACCGAGGCGACCGCCGAGGCGATGCGCGCCGCGGGAGTCCGGACCGTGGCCGCGTCCATCGACGGGATGACGCGTGAGACCTACGAGAAGATCCGCGTCCCGGCGAAGTGGGACCAGCTCGTCTCGCGGCTCGAGCTCTTCCGGGACAGGCGAGCCGCCTGGGGCGGAGCCGGGCCGCGGCTCCGGATCATCTTCACCTGGATGAAGTCGAACCGGGCGGAACTGGCGCTGCTGCCTGGATTCGCGCAGACGTGGGGAGCGAGCGAGATCGACGTCCGCTACGTCTCTCCGACCGTCGGCGTGGATGTCTCGGCCGAGATCTTGAACAACGAGGACCCGAAGAAGCTGAACGCGGAGCTCGCTTCCGCGGCTCGCGACGCGGTCGCCCGGGGCCTGCGCCTCTCTTCCTACCCGGATTTCGAGACCGCCGAGGAGATGCCGAAGAGCTTTTCGGCCCGAGTCTCCCGCCGCCTGTGGCGAATTCGCGCCGGGCTCGACCGCGTGGATCTCCTTCGCTACGCGCTTCGCAAGAGGATCCACGGGTGCGCCTATCCCGACCACGACTTCGTGATCCGGCCCAACGGTGCGGTCTCTCCCTGCATCTACTGGGAAAAAGAACCGCTGGGCAGCTTTCCGGCCGACGGCCTCTCCGCGATCCGCGCCGGAGCGCCGCTTTCCCGGATCCGCGACGGGCTTCGCTCCGGCCAGCCGATCGGCACCTGCGCGACCTGCGGAGAGCGGCGAGCCGCGCTCTACAGGCTGAGGGAAGCTGGCCGGCCGGCCCGCTGAGCTCGGCCCGCTACTGCGCTTTCCACAGCGTGACGTCTCCAACCGCGCCGATCTTGCTCCAGGCGCCGGGAAGCCGCTCCTGGAACTTGTCCACCTCGAACGGGGCGACGAGCGCGTAGAGCGCCCGTCCCCGGGCGCGGGCATGCTCGCGCAGGATTGCCGCCGTCTGCGGCTGGAGCCAGTCCCATCGGACCGGGAGAAGGCCCGTGTAATAGCGGAGCGCGCCGCTCATCTGCATCGCGACCACGAAGGACCCGGAGGGGACGTTGCGTTCCGCAAAGTGGGACGCCTCCGCGTAAATCTTCTCCCCCTCGGCGATTCCCAGGACACCCAGCCGGACGATCCACCATTGCTCCGATACGAGGACCACAACCAGAGCGAGCGCCGCGAGCCCGCGCCGCAGCCAGGCGCCGCTCCCGCCCCGCGCGACCGCCAGGCCGTCGCGGACCGTCAGCAGCGCCGCCAGGATGAGCGCCGGAATTCCCGGAAGGAGGTAGCGCGTGTACGTCCACGATCCGTCCACGTCCCAGAAGCAATAGAAAAAGAAGAAGACGAGGAACCAGAGAACGAGAAGGAGCCGGTCGCGGAGGAGGACGCGCCGGTCCGCGGGAACGAAAATCCAGCCGATCGGGACGAGCGGAGAGAGAAGAGCGAGCAGCCACTTCCCGTAATGCACCAGCCGGTCCGGGAAGACCCGGAAAAGAAGGGTTCCCTCCAGCGTGTATCCGCTCCCGAGCGCGCTTCCATACGCCGCCCGGTTCCAGGCCAGCAGGAAAGCCGCGAGCGGCAAACCGCCGGCCGCAAAGAGCGCCAGGGTCCGCAACCGCGGGCGGAGCGCGAGGAGCAGGGGAAAGATCGCGAGGAAGTCGACCGGCCGGACCAGGACCGCTATCCCGAACGCGGCCCCGGCGGCCGCCGCCCAGGCGTCGCGCCGGCGGGACTTCAACGCGAAGAGGACCGCGGCGAGCGTCCACATCGCCGCGACGACGTCGCTCATGGGCTGCTCGGCCTGGAAGATGAACGTGGGAAAGAGCGCCAGCACCGCGGCGCCCGCGGCGGAGAACAGACGGGACAGGCCCATCTCGCGCGCGACCAAATAGAGGAGAAGCAGGCACAGAAGGGCGGCGAGGGGACTGACGAGAAAGGGCGCGTAGTTCCATCCCCCGGTCATCGCGGCGAAAGCGATGTGGAGAGGAAACCCGGGCGGGTAATACGGAGCCATGGTCCTCGGAGCGGGTCCGCCAACGAAGCCGAGCGGGATGAAGACCCGCCGGAAGATGTCGGGCAGATCCAGCTGCTCGAGGCCCTCCACGTCCGCGACGACCCGGCCCATGGTCATCAGCTTCGCGATGTTGGCGTAGCCGGAGCTGTCCGACCCGCCGACCACGAAGGAGGCGTGCCAGAAGAGCATCCGGGCGTAGGCGAGGAACCCGGCGGCCGCCAGAAAGATCAGCGCCGCCGTTCTCGCTCTGCGCCCGAACCGCCGGGGCCGCGGCGCTTCGCTCACGCCGCGGAGTTTATCCGCCCGGATCGGCCTACTTGACGACGCGCGCCGAGACCACCACGACCAGCGCGCGGTCCCGGACCGTCGAGGTCCCGAGCACGACCTTCTCGCCTTCGCGGACGGTCGCGTCCGTCTTCAACTGCGCGCGTCCGTCGCCGACGAGAACCAGGGAGAACCCGTCGAGGCGGACCGTCGCCGGGCCGCTCGAGGATTGATCGAGCGAGAGCTGGTTGACCCGGTACTCGAGCTGCATCGTCCGGCTGGCCTTCGCGTTGACGCTCATCTGTCCGAGGTCCGTGACCCCTTCCCCCGAAATGCCCCGCGCGCCGTCCCGGACCCGCTGCGTGAAGCTCCCGGCGAGCGAATAGTTCTTGTAGGAGAGCGTGGACTTGAGCGCGGCGACCGCGTCCTTGAGCTCGTCGGGGAACGGGCCGCCCGCAGCCTCGCTCGCCGCCACGAGCACCCAGAGGTGCAGGTCCACGTCCGCCCGCGCCGCCTCGGCGACGTCGAGGCGCTTCAACGCGGCCTCGATCGCGGCGATGTTCTCCGGGAAGTCCCGGATCGTGATCGTGCGGAACTGGTAGTTGGGGTTGACCATCGCTCCGCGGAACCCGCTGCCGAGCGGCCGCACGACGCTGGCGAGCTCGCCCGGGTCGCGGTGCTTGATCTCGACGACACGGCTGGCGAATCCCTTCTCCGTGACGAACTGCTCTTCGTGCGGAGCCTCGGCGGCTTTCGGCGCGGGGGCCGTCGTCTTCTGGGCCTCCGCGGACCGCGCGGAGAGGGCGGCTGCCAGGAGAACGACCGGGGCGGCGAAGCGGGCGCGGTTCATGAGACCTCCTCGAGACGGCCCGCCGCGCGAGAAGAGGACTTTTCCTCTCCTTTCCGGA
>DATFWF010000031.1:0-33660 GCA_035259605.1 Thermoanaerobaculia bacterium | reverse complement strand
GAGAGACCGCCCGATCCTTCTCCAGCGATCCGAGAGTCTGGAGCCGGCCGCGCTCGCGGGAGTGGATGTCGCCGAGATGCTGCGGCGGGCCCGCGCGATGATGGCCCTCTGCCGCAAGGAGGGGGAGGAGAACCCGGGCCTCCGGCTCGGAGCGGCGATCGGCGCGGCCGCCGTCGAGGGACGCGACAAGCTGACCTTCTTCGTCGGGCCGCCGGCTCCCCGATTCGGGATGTGGATCGAGCAGTTGATCGCCGAGAGCACGGGCAAGGAAGGGCGAGGAATCCTGCCCGTCGAGGGCGAGCCTCCGGGCGCGCCGGAGGTTTACGGCTCCGACCGCTTTTTCGTCGGGATCGCGCGCAAGGGCGATTCCGCGTGGCCGGTCCGGACGGACGAGAGGTTCGTGATGCAGGATCCGCTCGACCTGGGCGCCGAGATGTTCCGCTGGGAGTTCGCGACGGCGGTCGCGGGAAAGATCCTCGGGATCAACCCCTTCGACCAGCCCAACGTCCAGGAGGCGAAGGATCGGACCAACGAGATTCTGAAGGGACAGTCGACGGTCGACAGCCGGGACAAGTCGACAGTCGGCAGTCGACAGTCGACAGTGGACGCCGCCGCGGTCCGGAAACTTCTGGGGTCGATGAAAGCCGGCGACTACTTTGCGATCACCGCTTACCTGCGCGACACGCCGGAGACGGAGGAGTCGTTGAAGAGGATCCGCGTCCGGGTCCGGGACGCGAAGAAGGTGGCGACGACCGTCGGGTTCGGTCCCCGGTTCCTTCATTCCACCGGGCAGCTCCACAAGGGAGGTCCCGACACGGGCGTGTTCCTCCAGGTCACCGCCGATCCGGCGGCGGCCGTTCCCATCCCCGGCAAGCCTTACGGGTTCGAAGAGGTCGTCGCGGCGCAGGCCGCCGGCGACCTGGCGGCGCTTCGCTCGCGGGGCCGCCGCACTTTGAGGGTTCATCTGAAGGAAGAGGTCGCGGCGGGCCTGCGAGAGCTCGAAGCCGCCGTCGCCGGAGCGCTCGCGTGAAGGCCCCTCGCCCTTCGGCTTCCTGTCGACTGTCGACTGTCGACCGTCGACTTCCTTCGGAGTCAGCATGAAACTGGGATTCGTGGGTCTGGGCAAGATGGGCGCCAACATGGTCCAGCGGCTCCTCGAGGGCGGGCACGAGATCGTGGCCTACGCCAGAGGCGAGGACTCGATCCGGGAGGCCGAATCGCGCGGCGCGGCCGGAGCGCGCTCGCTCGAAGAGCTCGCCGGGAAACTCTCGCCGCCGCGCGTGGTCTGGCTGATGATCCCCGCCGGCAAACCCGTCGAGGAATCGATCGCGAAGCTCTCGGGGCTGCTCTCCCGAGGCGACATCCTCGTGGACGGCGGCAACTCCCGCTTCTCGGATTCGGCCCGGCACGCGGCGGATCTTGCGAAGCGCGGGATCGGCTTCCTCGACTCGGGAACCTCGGGAGGCGTCTGGGGCCTGAAGAACGGCTACTGCCTGATGGTCGGCGGCGAGGAGAAGGACTTCCGGATCGTGGAGCCGGCGTTCAAGACGCTCGCGCCGCCGGACGGTTACGCCCGCATGGGCCCCGCCGGCTCGGGCCACTACGTCAAGATGGTCCACAACGCGATCGAGTACTCGATGCTCCAGGGCTACGGCGAGGGGTTCGAGATGCTTCAGGCCTCGGGGTACGGCCTGGACCTCGGCAAGGTCGCGCGCCTCTGGACCCACGCCTCGGTCGTCCGCTCGTGGCTGCTCGACCTCCTCGTGCGCGCCCTCGAAGCCGACCCGAAGCTCGCCAACGTCCGAGGCTACGTCGAGGACTCGGGGGAAGGGAGATGGACCCTCCACGAGGCGATCGAGCGGGCCGTGCCCGTTCCGACCCTCGCCGACGCGCTCTTCGCGCGCTTCTCCTCGCGGCAGGAGGAGTCCTTCTCGGCGAAGGTCATCGCCGCGCTGCGCAACCAGTTCGGCGGCCACGCGGTCAAGGCCGAATGAGGGACACGGCAGCCGAGGTCCTCGAGGCGCCCGCCCGGGTGACCGAGACGGTGGCGGCCGGGGAGACGGAAGAGAAGATCCGCCCGCCGTGCACCCTCGTCATCTTCGGCGCCTCGGGAGACCTGACCCGCCGGCTGCTGGCTCCGGCGATCGCGCACCTCTCGCGCGACGGCGCCATCTCGCCCGACTTCGCGATCATCGGGCTCGCCCGCAGCCCGTACAGCGATCGGGACTTCCGGACCTACCTGGAAAAAGGAGCGGAGGAATTCACGCCGCCGACGCAGGGACGGCCCGGAGATCTCCCCGCGACGGTGCAGTACATCGCCGGGGGTTTCGAGGACGCGGCCCTCTACGAGAAGCTGAAGGCGGCCCTCGACTCGATCGAGTCCCGGCGCCGAGCGCACCGCAACCGCATCTTCTATCTGGCGACGCCGCCGGAGGCCGACCCCACGATCGTGAAGTTTCTCGGGGATTCCGGGCTCGCGAAACCCGAGCAAGGCTGGGCGCGGGTGGTCGTGGAGAAGCCCTTCGGCCACGACCTCGAGTCGGGCCGCCGCTTAAACGCCGATCTCTCGACCGTCTTCCGCGAGCAGCAGATCTACCGAATCGACCATTACCTCGGGAAGGAGACGGTCCAGAACATCTTCGTCCTGCGCTTCGCCAACGGGATCTTCGAGCCGCTCTGGAACAACCGCTACGTGGACCACGTGCAGATCGCCGTGGCCGAGTCGGTCGGGGTCGAGCACCGCGCCGGCTATTACGAGAACGCCGGCGTCATCCGGGACATGTTCCAGAACCACCTGCTTCAGCTCCTCTGCCTGACCGCGATGGAGCCGCCCGTCGCGTTCGAGGCGGACGCGGTCCGGGCCGAGAAGGTGAAGGTCCTCCAATCCATCCGCCCCTTCCCGGAGGAGAACATCGACGACTGGGCGGTTCGAGGCCAGTACGGCCCGGGCGTCGTGGGCGGAAAGTCGGTCCCGGGCTACAGCTCCGAGGAGAAGGTCGCGCCCGGCTCACGGACCGCGACCTATGCGGCCGTCCGGTTCGCGATCGACAACTGGCGATGGGCCGGCGTCCCGTTCTACGTCCGCTCCGGCAAACGGATGGCGGACCGCGTCTCGGAGATCGCCATCGAGTTCAAGCGCGTCCCGCATCCCCTCTTCTCGCGCCAGGCCGGCACGTTGAACCCCAACGTCCTGCGCCTGAGGATCCAGCCCGGCGAAGGCGTCTCCCTGAAGTTCGACGCGAAGATCCCCGGGACGCGGCTCCAGGTCCAATCCGTCTACATGGACTTCCCGTACTCGAAGCTCGGCGCGCCGATCCAGGGAGGCTACGAGCGGCTGCTGCTGGACATCACGCACGGCGACCAGACGCTCTTCACGCGGGGAGACGAGGTCGAGCACGCCTGGCGGGTGGTCATGCCGATCATCCAGGCCTGGGACAGGAAGCCACCCCCCGATTTCCCGAACTACGCCTCGGGCACGTGGGGCCCCGACGCCGCGGACCGATTCCTCGAGCGCGAAGGGCGGCGGTGGCGGACGCTGTAGCGTCCGTGAGGCCCGCCGCTCCCGCGTCTTTCGAGATCGCGGTCCTTCCCGACGCCGACTCGCTGGCGCTCGCCGCGGCGGACGAGTTCGCGAGAAGCGCCGCGGACGCTGTCTCCCGGCGAGGACTGTTCCACGTCGCCCTTTCCGGCGGCTCGACTCCGCGCGCGCTCTATCGCCGGCTCACGAAGCCGCCCCATCGCGGTGCGATTCCGTGGGACTCCGTTCGCTTCTTCTTCGGCGATGAGCGCTGCGTCCCGCCCGGCGACGATAGGTCCAACTACCGGATGGCCCGGGAAGCGCTCTTCAAGCCCCTCCGGATCGCCCCACGCCGCGTCTTCCGCGTGAGAGGTGAGGACGACCCCGCCCGCGCGGCGCGCGAGTACGAGCGTCTCCTGCGCGCCCACGTGCCCGGCCGGCCCCCGAGGCTCGACCTCGTTCTCCTCGGGCTCGGGGAAGACGGCCACACCGCTTCTCTCTTCCCGGGCACCCCCGCCCTCACCGAAGGCAAGCGCCTCGCCGTGGAGAACCCGGGCCCGCGGCCGGGAGAGCCCCGGATCACGCTGACCTACCGCGCGATCGATTCGGCCCGGCGGGTGATCTTCCTCGTCTCCGGGTCCACCAAGGCGAAGATCGCCGCCGCCGTTCTTGCCAAGCGCGGCCGCCGCCCGGACCTTCCCGCCGCCCGCGTGGCGCCTCGCCGCGGAACCCTCCTCTGGCTCCTCGACGAAGAGGCCGGCTCCCGGCTCTGACCCGCCAGCCGGGAGCTCCTTCTCCGGAGAGAGAATCGGGGTCCCTGCCGAAGGAGGAACCAACAAGCTCGCCCGGTTCCAGGCCTCAGAAGCGCGCGAGCTTGTTTGCTCGCAGAACCCCGTCCACGGTCCGGGAGAGGAATGCCGCCATCTGAAGCCTCGACACGTTGCTCGAGGGGTCGTAGGTCGTCGCGGTCGTGCCGGTCGTGATGCCCAGGTAGAAGATCTCCAGGACGAAAGGGCAGAAGACATCCGCGGCGACGTCGGTGAACGGGCCGCAGGCGCCCAGGAGGGCGCTCGAAACTCCCAGAAGCACGGCGGCCGGCACGCAAACGAGTCACGCGGCGGTCGATTTCCGTCGAGGGAAAAGCGACACGGACTGCCTCCCTCTGTCCGGAATCATGTCATGCCCCCGAGGGGCGAGGGAACCGGCGCCGGCTCGGCGGCGGTCTACCCGTGTACCGCGGCTTTCTCCGCCTTGGACTGGGCGATGATCTTGTCCTGGTTGGCGTGCGGGACCTCGGAGTAGTGCGAGAACTCGAGGTGAAACGAGCCCCGACCCTGCGTGATCGACCGCAGCTGCGCCCCGTAGGTCAGCATCTCCGACATCGGGACCTGCGCCTTGATGATCGTCTCGTCCGTCCCGGTCTCCATCCCCTGGACCTGGCCGCGCCTCGAGGAGAGGTCGCCCATCAGGTCGCCGACGTACTCGTTGGGGGCTGAGACCTCGACGTTCATGATCGGCTCGAGGATCGTCGGCCTGGCCTTCTCCATCGCCTCCTTGTAGGCGAGGGCGCCGGCGAGCTTGAACGCCAGCTCCGAGGAGTCCACGTCGTGGTACTGGCCGTCGTAGAGGATCACTCGGAAGTCCACCATCGGGTATCCGGCGAGGAAGCCCTTGCGCCGGACCTCCTGGATCCCCTTCTCGACGGCCGGGATGAAGTTCCTCGGGATCGCCCCGCCGTAGATGTCGTCCACGAACTCGAAGTCCGCGCCCCGCGGCAGAGGCTCGACCTTGATCTTGCAGTCGGCGAACTGCCCGTGGCCGCCGGTCTGCTTCTTGTGGCGGCCGTGCGCCTCCGCCTTGCGGGTGATCGTCTCGCGGTAGGGCACCTTGGGCGGATGGAGGATGACCTCGACGCCGTAGCGCTTCTTGAGCCTCGCCACCGCGATCTCGACGTGGAGCTGCGAGGCCCCCGCGAGGTGAAACTCCTTGGTCTCCTCGTCGCGCTGGAAATGAAGCGACGGGTCCTCCTCGATCAGCTTGTGGAGCGCGGTCGAGATCTTGTCCTCGTCCCCCTTGGCCTTCGGCTCGATGGCGTAGGCGATGGCCGCCTCGGGGACGACCAGGCGGGGGAGGACGACGGGATGGTCCTTGGTGGTGAGCGTGTCTCCCGTGACGGTCTCCTTCAGCTTCGCGACTGCCACGATGTCGCCGGCCTTCGCCTCGGGCACGTTGACGTGGTCCTTGCCCTGCGGGAGGAAGAGGCCGGAGAAACGCTCCGGGATCCCCCTGGAGGCGTTCCAGTAGTTGCCGTCGGACTGAAAGTGGCCGGAGCGGACCCGCATGTACGTGATCCGGCCGGCGAAGGGATCCGACACGGTCTTGAAGACCTGGGCCACGGCGTGGTCCTTCTCGTTGGTGAAGACCCTGGCGGGCTTTCCGTCCTTGCCGGTCCCCTCGACCGTGCTTCCCTCGGGCGAGGGAAGGAGCGACACGCAGGCGTCGAGGATGCGCTGGGCGCCGACCTCGAGGTTGGATGAGGCGCAGAGGACCGGAAAGATCTTCCGCGCGGCGATCTCCTTCTTCAGGCCCGGAACGATCTCCGAGGCCTCGAGCGTTCCCTGCGCGAAGAACTTCTCCATCAGCTCGTCCTCGCCCTCCGCGACCATCTCGACGAGCCTCTCGTGCTCGGCGCGGGCTCGATCGGCGAGCTCGGGCGGGATCGGGCCGTCGGAGCGTTTTCCCCCCTCGGTGACGTGCGCCTCCATCCGGACGAGGTCCACCGTCCCGCGGAAGCCCTTCTCCTCGCCGATCGGGATCTGGAGCGCGACGACCTCCCGGCCGAACTTCTTCTGGAGCGACTCCATCGCCCGCTCGAAGGAGGCCCGCTCGCGGTCCATCCGGTTGACGACGAAGAGGACCGGGCGATCGAACTCCCTGGCGAACTT
This sequence comes from Thermoanaerobaculia bacterium, assembly GCA_035259605.1. Classification (GTDB taxonomy): domain Bacteria; phylum Acidobacteriota; class Thermoanaerobaculia; order UBA5066; family Gp7-AA6; genus JAWOLE01. Next base: position 27,198 of record DATFWF010000031.1, on the reverse strand, counting down.
CCAGACCTTTTCCGTCTGGACTTCCACCCCCGAGACGGCGTCGCAGACGATGATGACCGAGTCGGCGGCCGCGACGGCGGCGCGGGCCTCCGGGGCGAAGATCCCGTAGCCGGGCGCGTCCAGGAAGTTGATCTTGGTGTCGCGGTAAACGACGTGCGCGCAGGCCAGGTTGATCGAGATCTTTCGCTCGATTTCCTCGGTGTCGAAGTCCGTCGGGCAGGTCCCGTCCTCGATCCGGCCCTGCCGGGTCGTGGCCCCCCCGACGTGGAGGAGCGAGGCGACCAGGGTGGTCTTGCCGACCGTGTTATGTCCAACGATGGCGACGTTGCGCAGCTCAGGCGCACTGAAAATTTTCATGGTTGCCGGATTATATTGAAGCGTGACCGCCCTTTCCTGCCTCGCCATCGGGGCCGCGTTCGCGATCGCAGTGGGCCTCCTGATCTTCGCGGGCGTGACGATCGGCTGCCTTCTCCCGCCGCGGATCCGCTTCCGCAGGGCCCGTACGAAGGGACAGGATTCATTGACCCCCCCGGCGAGCAGAGACTAGAATCCCTGTCTCTGATGCTCAACGGGGGATTCTCGAGCCCCGGCTCTCCGGGGCGCCGGCGGCGGTCCTGCTGACCTGATGGCGGATCAAGGCGCCGCCGGGACGCGGCTCGCGAAGCTCGGCCGCTACGAGGTGTTGAGCGAGCTCGGCAAGGGCGCGATGGGGATCGTGTACCTCGCCCGGGACCCGGTCATCGGCCGCATGGTCGCAATCAAGACGATCCGGCCGTCGCAGATGGGCGACGACGATTCCGAGTCCCGCGAATTCCGCGAGCGGTTCATCCGCGAGGCCCAGACCGCCGGGATCCTGTCGCACCCGAACATCGTCACGATCCACGACATCGGCGAGGACCCCGACACCCAGATCTCCTACATCGCCATGGAGTACATCGAGGGGAAGACCCTCAAGAGCCTCCTGATCGAGAAGGCGCCGTTCACCTCGGACCAGGTCGCCGACATGATCGCGCAGGTCGCCGAGGCGATGGACTACGCCCACCGCAAGGGGATCATCCACCGCGACATCAAGCCGGCGAACATCATCGTCACGGCCGACGAAAAGGTGAAGATCACGGACTTCGGAATCGCGAAGATCGCCTCGTCCAACCTGACGACGACCGGCCAGTTCCTGGGAACGCCCAACTACATGTCTCCGGAACAGGTGTCCGGATCTCCCGTGGACGGCCGGAGCGACATCTTCTCGCTCGGCGTCGTGCTGTACGAGCTGCTGACGCGGCGCAAGCCCTTCTCCGGCGAAAACCTGACCGCCATCTCGTACAAGATCGTCCACGAGGACTTCACCCCGCCGGCGGACCTCTCGAGCGAGGTCCCGCCCGAGTTCAACCCGATCGTCGGTCGCGCGATGGCGAAGGATCCGTGGAACCGCTACCAGCGCGGAAAGGACTTCGCGCTCGCGCTTCAGCAGCTTCGCGCGCATCTGGAAGAGCAGAAGGCGATGGCGGACCTCGGGACGATCGTTTCCTCCGCGCCGAGCCTTCCCTCCGAGCACAACGCGCCGACCGCCAAGATGGAGAACCTCGCCGCGATCGCCGCGGAGGGCGCCCGCGAGGCCGAGGAGGAGACATCGGCGTCGTGGCGGCCGACGGCCCCCGCCGCGACCCCGGCTTCCGGTGCGGCGCTCGGCGAATCGAGCGCTTCGAAGTCTGCCGCCCGATCTCCGCTTGCCCCTTCCGCCGCCGGGGGGGCGCCTGGAAGCCCCGGAACGGCCGGCTTGCCCCCGCCTCCTCCGCCGCCCCAACCCGCTCCCGCCGCTTCGGCGGCCGGCCCGGCTCCGCGGACCGACAAGCTTCCCCCGCGCCCTGACGCTGCCGGAGCCTTGAAGAAGAAGGTCGGGGAGCTCAAGGGCACCGACTGGCGCAAGCTCTCGAAGGAGCAGATCAACCCGCAGTGGTTCTGGCGCATCACGATCGGAGCCGCGGTCCTCGTCCTGCTGATCGTCGGGGCGCTCCTCATTCGCCGGGCGTCGGCCTCCAAGCCCTCTCTGGAAGTCAACGACGCGCGGGCCAGGGAGGTCGCCGAGACCCGAAGCGCGCTGGACGAAGGGCGCAAGCTCTACGACGCCGGCCGCTACCAGGAGAGCCTCGCGCAGTTCCGGCAGATCCTGGAGAAGGACCCCAACAGCAAGCCGGCCCGGGAGGGGGTTCAGAAGGCCGAGTCCGCGCTGCAGGGGAAGCAGGAGGAGGCAAAGAAGACCGAGGAGGCGGATCGGACGCTCCAGGCGGCCAGGGAAGCCTACGACAAGGGCAATTACGACGAGGCGAGGAAACAGGCCGAGCAGGTCCTCGCGCTCGACGCGAACCGGGCGGAGGCTCAGAAAGTGCGCGACGACTCGGCGGCGAAGATCGCCGAGGCCGAAGCCGCCGCGAAGAAGAAAGCTTCAAAGCCCCCGGTCGTCGCCGCGAAGAAACCGACGGCGGTCATCGCGAGAAAGACGGGGGAGACGCCGCCGACCGCGGTTCCCGCTACCGTCCAGGCCTCCTCGAGCATCCCGGTTCTCCGGCTCCTCTTCGACTCGCCGGTCTCCGAGGGGCACTTGATGGTCGCCGTCAACGACCAGATCCTCCTGCGCAAGCCGTTCTCCTTCGTCCGCAAGCAGGGCCTCTTCAAGACGGTCAAGGAAACCGGCACCGTGGACGTCTCGATCCCGGTGCAGACCGGCGCTCTCAACGTGAAGGTCTGGCTCTCGGGCCCGGACGTTCCCGCCTCGACCTTCGCCACCACCGCCACAAACATGCCGGCCGGCGGCTCCCGGGTGCTCCGGGTGGACTACGCCGACGGCCACCTCTCCGCGAAGGTCCAGTAGCCGTCGCTCCGCGTCAGCCTGGAATCTGCGCCCGTTGGGCGCACCGGCCGGACGGCTCGCCTGACGGCTCGACCGTCCACCTGACCCCCAGGCTGCATTGGGCGCTTTTAGTCTGAAGCGCCTGGTCAGAACCGCGCGAGCTGATTGCTACCGAGGGTGATCCAGAAGTTGATCCCGTCGCTGCAGGCTCCGTGCGGAGAGCTGGCGGCGCCGGTCGAGAAGCTGCCGATCGGGGTTAAGTCGGCGGCCTTCCAGAGCGAGACACGGTCGCCCGAGGGGCTGGTGACCAGGATTCGCTGACCGTCGAAGGCTGCCGCCAGCGGATGGCTCAAGGCATTGCCCGTGAGAGTTCGGAGGAGGGCCCCGGTTGCCGCCCGAACGACCGAGACCGAGTCGGAGAGCTCGTCGGGCACCCAGATGTTCGCTCCGTCATAGGCGGGATGCCGCGGCGAGGACCCGACCGTCACGGTCTCCAGGATCGAGCCGGCGGAGTCGAGCTTGACGAGACTTCCCGCGCCGGCGTCCGTGACCCAGACATTGGCGGAATCGAAGAGAATCCCGGCGGGCGCCTGGAAGCCGCTCGTCACGTTCGTCACATCCCACGGAGGCGCCGCCGCCGGCGTGACGATGGAAACCGAGCCGGCCTGATTCGCCGTCCAGAAGTGCCCGCCGTCGAACGTGATTGCGCCGGGAAAGCTGCCCAGGCTGCTCGCAACGGTCGTCACGGCTCCGGCCGGCTGGCCCGGGTCGATCGAGAAAAGGCGGCCGGGCGCCGTACTGCCCGTCACCACGACCCTCCCCATCGCCGGGATCACGCTCGAGGCTGCTGCCGCTCCGCTCCAGCTCTCCAGGGACCTTCCGGTGCTCGCGTGCACCCGGGTGACGGAGTCCGCGCCGCCGCAGGCGACCCAGATGTCCGACCCGTCGGATCGGACATCGACGGGGCCGGATCCGACCACGGTCAGACCGAGGTTTTCGGCCCCCTGCGTGACCCAGAGCTGGTCGAGCGCCGCCCGGCGCCCGCCGCGAGCCAGGGTCGCGTCCACCGTGCGGGAGAGCAGCGCGGCCATCTGCAGGCGCGATACCGGCGCCGCCGGGTCGAACGTCGTGGGAGTCGTTCCCGTCGTGATTCCGAGGACGAAGATCTCGATGACGAAGTTGCAGAAGGAGGGATCGGAAACGTCCGTGAACGGGCCGCAGATCCCCAGCAGCGCCGTGCCGGCCCCGCCTGCGAGGACTGCCGCCAGGACCAGGGCGAATATTGTCGCGACGCGGGCGGATCTGTTCATGCGCCTCAGAACCTCGCGATCTGGCCCGCGTTGGGCAGGGCAAGCCAGAAGTGAAGGCCGTCGCTGCAGATGTCGGTCACGACGTCGCTCGGGGGCGCGACCGCTCCGATCGGGGTCATGTCGGAGGCTCTCCAGAGGCTGATGGCGGAGAAGTCCGCGTTCCAGATCAGCATCCGCCGCCCGTCGAAGGCGGCGATCGAGGGACCAATGAGCTCGTTCTCTCTCAACTTCGTGACGAGGCGGCCATCGGCGGCCCGGACGATGAGAACCGCCTGGTTGAACGTGGGAACCCAGAGATTCGCCCCGTCGAAGGCGGGGCGGCCGATGTCTTTCTCGAGTGTCACCGTCTGGAGCACCGCTCCCGAGGGTCCGACCTTCTTGAGAAGGCCAGATTGGAATTCCGTGACCCAGATATGGGAGCCGTCGTAGAGGATGCCGTTCGGATCGGTGAACCCGGCCGTGATCGTGGTCGCTGTCCAGGGAATCGAGGGCCCCGGGGAGATGATCGAGATGGAGCCGGGATTGATGTTCGCGGTCCAGATCCGCCCGCCGTCGTAAGCGATGCGGAACGGATGGGCGCCGAGGCCCGTGACCACGGCCGTGACGGAGCCGGCGGGCTGGGCCGGGTCGACCTGGTAGAGGCTGCCGTTCAACCCGGTTACGAACACCTTGCCCATCGCGACCAGGAGGAATTCGGCATCCGGCGCACCCGTCCAGCTCTCCAGCAGCTTTCCGTCGCTCGCGCGCACCCGCGAGACGGCCGGCGGGTTGGAGACCCAGATGTTCTCGCCGTCGGCCTTGACCGAGATCGGACGAAACGGAAGCGTCGTGTAACCGAGGACCGCCGGATTCCCAGGGTTCCAGAACTGTCCCAGGGCCGCCGCGCGGCTCCCTCGGTCGAGCACGCTGTCAATGGTTCGAGAGAGGAGGACGGCCGCCTGAAGGCGGTTCACGACGCCGTCGGGCGTGTAGGTCGTCGGTGTCGTCCCGACCGTGATTCCGAGGGTGAAGATCTCCAGGATCGAACGGCAGAACGGGGTGTCCGGTACGTCGATGAATGGTCCGCAGAGGCCGGACACACCGCCTGCCGTCCCCGCCAGAGCGGCCAGCAAGAGAATGGCGGGTGCGGCCGGGTGGAAGCGAGCCCGGCGTCTCGCCGTCCCGGGCCCCTCAGAACCGCGCAAGAGACGTCCCCATCGTGAGCCAGAAGTTGATCCCGTCGGAACACGCGGCCCCCGCGCCGAAGGGATAACAGCCCAACGGCGAGAGGGACGAGGCCTTCCAGAGGCAGACCCTGCTCGAGCTGGTGACCATCACCCGCTCCCCGTCAAACGCCGCCGAGCGAGGAGAGAAGAGTCCTTCGGCGGTCAGCGTCGCGAGAATCGCTCCCGTGGAGGCCCGGACGACCGAGACGGCGTTGAACGTCTGGTTCGGGACCCAGAGACTCGCTCCATCGAAGATGGGAAGCTCGGGCAGCCCTCCGAGAGTGACCGTCTGAAGAATCCCTCCGCCCTCGAGCCGGAGAAGGGTCTTCGCAGCGTAGTCGACCGCCCACAGAGACGCGCCGTCGAAAACAACCGCCGTGGGGGACCAGAATCCGAAGCGCAGGTTCGTCACGCGCCAGGGAGGCGTCGGAGTCGGCAGGATGGCCGAAATGGATGCGTTGGTGTTTCCCGTCCAGATCCGTGTTCCGTCGAATGCGATGCTCTGGGGGATGTCTCCCAATTCCGTGGCTACGACCGTGGCGCTGCCGGCGGGCTGACTCGGATCGAGCCGGTACAGGACGTGAGTGCCGTACGGTTGGTTCGTGCCGATCACGAAGATCTTGCCCATCGCCGCCAGCATCTGCGTGGCGCCGATAACCCCCGTCCAGGTCTCGAGCACCCTTCCGTCGCTTCCGCGCACGCGAACCACGCTGTCAGGCAGGCGGGACACCCAGAGATCGGTGCCGTCAGACACCACGCTGTAGATGCCGGAACCGATCTCGGTCTGACCGAGCGCCGCTTGCACCCGCGGAGTCCAGAACTGTCCGATCGCCGCGCGCCGGCTGCCCATCCGGAGGGCCGCGTCCACGGTCCGGGACAGGAAGGCGGCCGCCTGGATGCGGGTCACCGGCTCATCCGGCGCGTAGGTTGTCGGCGAAGTGCCGGACGTGATGCCGAGATAGAAGATTTCCTGGAGGAACGGGCAGAAGGCGTCGTCTCCGACGTCCGTGAATGGGCCACAGACGCCGGAGAGAGTCGTGGCTGCTCCCGCCATCAGGACCCCGATCGCCGCCAGAACCAGGATGAACGGCGAGGGTCGGAGACGCCGCTCCTTCATCTCGAGGTTCTACGAAGGCGCTTGCGGCTTCGTCGAGAGGTCTTTTCCGGCCCGCGCCCGCGGGAAGTAAGGCGAGTCATCCGGCCAATCTTTGACCGGAGCCAGGATTGCGCCATGATCCACTTGTACCACCGCCTGGATCTCGGCGTCGGCCGCGGCAACCGAAGAGAGGTCATGCGATGAACGGAGAAAAAGTCAGGCAGAGGCGGCTGATTCGATGGATCGGTTTCGTAGCGGTCAACCTCCTCCTCATCGGGGTGATCGCGGCCGGCGCCTTCCTCTACGGTTGGGCCCGGTTCGCGAGATCCCTGCCGGACCTTCGGGGCTGGCACCGCCAGGCGCCCGCCGCGGAATTCCACGAGGCGAATGCGCGTCCCGGCTACACGTTCGAGGATTACCTCAAACAGGAGTCGGAGGCCTTCAAGCAGTTGGGTGCGCTGGTGGACGGACCGTGGACAGCCGAGGCCGTCGGTGAGTTCGACCGCTTTCGCTCCGGGTCCGTCAGCAATCCGGAGAAGACCCTCGATCGGAATTGGAATCGCAGTTTCGTGCTCCAGGCCGCGAAGCCCATCGGCGGGGCGCTGCTCGTGCATGGCCTGAGCGATTCCCCCTACTCCCTGCGGGCCCTGGCGGAGCGCCTCCACGCGGAAGGCTACACAGTCGTCGGGCTGCGGGTGCCGGGGCACGGCACCTGCCCCCGGGCCCTGGCCGAGGTGAGCTGGAAAGACTGGACGGCGGCCGTGAGAGTCGCCGCTGCCGGAGTGCGGCGGATGATTCCGGCCGGGGCGCCGCTGATCCTGGCGGGATACTCCAACGGCGGCGCGTTGAGCGTCCATTACGCCACCTCGGCGCTCGAGGACAAATCCCTGCCGCCCGTGAGCGGAGTGGTGCTCTTCTCGCCCATGATCGGAATCACCCCGTTCGCCAGGGTGTCCGGCCTCTATCACATCGTTGCCAGGCTTTCCGGAGACGAGAAGGCCCTCTGGTCGGATGTGAGCGCGGAGGTGGATCCGTTCAAGTACTGCTCCTGGCCGATGAACGCAAGCGAGCAGGCGTGGGCGCTGACTCAGGAGGTGGAGCGGCGCCTCTCCGCGATCCAACGGTCGGGTCGCATGGGGCAGATGCCGCCGATCCTCGCCATGCAATCGGCGATCGACTCGACCGTGGCCGTGCCCAGGATGATCACGGTGCTCTTCGACCGGCTCGAGAAGGGCGGCGCGAGCGAGCTCGTGCTGTTCGATGTCAACCGCATCGACCGGTTGAACAACCTCATGGACCTGTCCTTCGAGCGCGAGATTCGGGCGCGCCTCCAGCGCAAGGATCTGCCGTTCCGGCTGACGGTCGTCCGAAACTCCGCCGACGATTCCAGAACGGTCACGGCGCAGACGCGGACCGGCGATTCGTGGACCGAGATGATCCTGGACGAGGCCTGGCCGAGAGGCGTGTTCTCGTTGTCCCACGTCGCAGTGCCCTTCCCGCCGACGGATCCCGTCTACGGGACGGCGGAGGCGACCGCGAAGTCCGGGCTGCCGCTCGGCTCGCTGACGATGCGCGGCGAGAACGGCGCTCTGCTGATCTCCGACTCGATGCTCATCCGGCAGCGGAACAATCCCTTCTACCGGTTCATGGCCGACCACGTCGTGAAATGGCTGTCGGAGAACGCAAAACCCCGCTGACTTTCACGCGGCACTCGTGGGTAGGCTCGCGCCGGGAGCGGAGCGGCGGTTTGGTCGGGGCGAGAGGATTTGAACCTCCGACCACTCGGTCCCGAACCGAGTGCGCTACCAGGCTGCGCTACGCCCCGAAGGACCGGGAGTTATACCGTTTCGCCGGCTCCGGTTCAAGGTCCCCGGCGTGCTAGAGTCGCGGCTCCGGCGGTGGAGTTCGCCACAACCGCCGTCCAGACGGGCGGCCAATGACTCCTGCGAAAGAGAGATCGACGTAGGAGCTTCTTGTTGGTGACGCCATGAACCGGTTCTTCTGGATCTGCGTGGGCGGCGCGGCCGGAACGGCGGCGCGTTATCTCCTCGGCGGGTGGCTGTTGGGGCTGCTCGGGACCTCGTTTCCCTACGGCACTCTGGCCGTCAACCTGATCGGGTCTTTTCTCGTCGGCGCGATCATGCACCTCTCGCTGGCGACGGACCTGGTTGGCCCGACTCTGAGGCTCGCGCTGACGACGGGCTTCCTCGGCGGGTTCACGACCTACTCGACCTTCAACTACGAGACGGTCCGGTACCTGCGTGAAGGCGCGGTCTACCTCGGTTTGCTCAATTTCGGAGTCATGAGCCTGGCGTGTCTCCTCGGCGGCTTCCTGGGCGTCGCGCTAGCCCAGGCGTGGGTCCGGTAACCCGGAAAGGAAGCGTCCATGAGAATTCTCGATGGGGAACAGGTCCTCGCCCGGATCTTCGTCGGAGAGTCGGACAAGTGGCATCATCAGCCGCTGACCACGGCGCTCCTCGAACGCCTTCGCCGCGAAGGCTTCGCCGGGGCGACCGTCTTCCAGGGAATCGCCGGATTCGGCGCGCGAAGCGTCCTCCACACCGCCCACATCCTCCGGCTCTCCGAGGACCTTCCGATCGTCATCGAGGTCGTGGACACGCAGGAGCACATCGACCGGCTGCTCGTGATCCTCGACGAGATGGTCCCCGAAGGCCTCGTCACGCTCGAAAAAGCGCGCGTGGTGAAGTATTCGCCTGGCAACCGGCCGGTTCCGTCTTCTTCGGGAAGCTAGAACCGGGCGAGGGCGCCCTCGTTGTCGAAGAAGCGCTGTGATACCTTGAAACACTAATCCATTCGATGCGACTCTCTCAGAAACTCATGATCGCGCTCACGATCGCCGTGTGCGGGCTGCTCGCCTCCGCCTCGGAGAGCGAGCTCGTCTCGTGCGGGAGAAACGTGCTGTCCAATGGACAGTTCGAAACGTCCATCTCTTCCTGGGGCCCGCCGACGGGGTTCGGGTTCGCGACCTGGAGCAGGCAGGACTTCGGCAACTCGCCCTCTTCGGGCGCCCTGCAGCTCATCAACGATTCCTCCATCGACGCGCAGAACGCCTCGGTCGCGCAGTGTCAGCCGATCGCCGGCAACAGCTCCTACAATCTGAGCGCGGAGATCTCGCCGCTCAACTACTGCTGCTCGGTGACCGGCGTCTCGACGAAGGGGATCGACGAGGCTCTCCACACCGGTTCTCTCTACGTCCTGCTCAATTTCTATTCAAAGCCTTCCTGCGCCGGCGCGCCGCTCTCCGATTTCGTCCGCCTGGACGCGCTGGGACGCAACGTGTGGCAGCCGCTCGCGCAGACGTTCAAGTCGCCGGCGTCGGCCGTCAGCGTCCGGACGACGCTGGGGGTCTTCAAGGCCGAGAAGGCGGACACTCTCGAGGGGCTCTTCGACGACGTGACATTGTCTCCGTCCGGATCCACGCCCGCGAGCGCCGACGCGCTCTGCCTGTCGGAGGGGCGCTTCGACGTCCGGGCGAAGTGGACGACACGCGACGGGGCGAGCGGGACCGCGCATCCGCTCCGGCTGACCGGGGACACGGGCTACTTCTGGTTCTTCGACCCGAGCAACGTCGAGATGATCGTCAAGGTCTTGAACGGCTGTCCGTTGAACTCGCGGTTCTGGGCGTTTGCCGGTGGATTGACGGACGTCGAGGTGGCGATGAGCGTGACCGACACCGCGACCGGCGCCGTTCGCTCGTACTCCAATCCGCTGGGGACCGCGTTCGTGCCGATCCAGGACGCGGCGGCCTTCCAGGGGTGTCCCGCGTCCGTTGTCGCGGGCGAGCCGGCGCTCGCCCCACCGCCGAAGAGGGTCGGGCTGGAGGAAGCGAGGCGTCCTCCCGCCTCGAGGCCGGAGGAGAGGCTCTCGCCGTGCGTGCCTTTCGGAGCGACGATGTGCCTGAACAAGGGGCGCTTCGCGATCACCACCCGGTGGACGACGGCGAACGGGCAGAGCGGCGAGGGCACGGCGGTCCAGTTGACGCCGGATACCGGGTACTTCTGGTTCTTCAGCCAGAACAACGTCGAGATGGTCGTCAAGGTTCTCGACGGCTGCGGCGTGACGGGGGACTTCTGGGTTTTCGCCGGCGGCCTGACCAACGTCGAGGTGGAGATGACGGTGACCGACACGCAGACGGGCGCGGTCAAGACCTACAAGAACCCGCAGGGGGCCGCGCTGTTGCCAGTCCAGGACACGCTGGCGTTTCCTTCCTGCAACTGACAGCGGCAGAGCGGCGGGCGGGCGAAAGGCCCGCCCCTACGGCCCGTGCGACCCTAATGCGTCGAGCCGCGCCGCGTGACGCCGACCTCGTAGAGGACCGAGCCCTTCTGGACCAGGCTCGCGAGGATCTCGGCGTAGAAGTGGCACATCGGGTGGAGCGTGTCGATCTTGCCCGTCTTCATCGCCTCGCAGTGCGCCCGGCAGTCCTGCCCGGCGAACCACTTCTCCACGTCCAGGTCGACCAGCGGCTTGACCCACGGGTAGGTCTCCTCGGTGCATTCGACCACGCTGGCGCCGCGGACGACGCCCTTCGGGTCGAGACCAACGGCAACTTCGATTGGCCCATGGATCGTGAAGTCCGTCACGAAGATCACCGCGCCAAGAAGGCTCCCGTCCTCGGACCTGCCCAGGTAGAAGCGCTGAAAGTCCTCGGCCGGTTTCCAGTTCCACTGCCGGGCGATTTCCTTGCGCTCCTGCGAGGTCAGGCGGACTTCCAGGACCGAGAATTTCTTCGCCCCGGCGAGCAGGCGGGTGACGGCCTCCCGCTCGGAGAGAAGGATGACGGGGGGAGTGATGTGCGCCGAAAGCAGCGCCGGAAGCGCGAGGCCGGCGGCCATGGCGGAGGCGGCGAGGCGTTTCATCGAATCGTCTCCTTTCGGAACCAGAGCTCGTAGACGGAGATCGCGGCGATCAGGCAGTAGCCGGCGGCGAAGAGCGCTCCCCCCGCGAAAACGAGAAACGCCAGCGCGGGAGAGGCGAAGCGCGTCAGCCACATGCCTCCGATGTCGAGAAAGGTGCCCGCGAAGGGGAGCGCGAGGATGAGCCCCTTCCTGCCGTCCGGCAGCGCGGAAAACAGGAAGATCAGGCCGAGGAGCCCGGAGATCAGCGTCTGGCCGAACAGATGGGTGTGGCTCGTCTGGATGAGCAGCGGGGTTCGGATCCAGACCTTCGCGGCGTTGCTGATCTCGCCGATGTCGATCTCCCGCTCCGCCGACATCTCCCCGTGCCCCATCTGCGTCATCGGCATGTCGGGCGCGAGGCTCGATCGGATCTGCGCCGGCGAAACCCCGACCGCCGTCGCGGCCTGCGTCGCGGCGGCGAGGGCCCCCAGCCCGATGCCCGCGAGAAAGAGCGTGCAGTAGATCTTTCCACTCAAGGGCAGTCGAGACAAAGTCCATCCAAACACGGCATCCTCCTAGAAGTTGACGACGACCTGGAGCTGGAACCGCTGGCTGTTTCCGCTGGCGGAGAGGATATCGGTCGCGGGCGGAGCGTCGGAGAACTCGGATCGGTTCGAGTGGTCCCACCGGTATTCCAGCTTGATGTCCACCCAGTCGATGGGATGGCGGGTGCGCGGAAACGTCGATCCCGTCTTGCCGAGGTCGCGGATCAGGCGGGAGATGTGGAAGACCGGAGCAAGCGTGAACGACTCGAGGCTCTGGGCAACTCCGGTCCGCGCCCCGTCCCGGTCCCGAAAGTAGCCGTAGCGGGCGGAAGCGCCGAAGAAGTCCGCGAAGTCGTAATGGGCGAGCAGGCTCATGCCCCACCAGCGGGCCGTCATTCCGTCGGCTGCCGGATCGGAGATCGGCGTGCCGCGCCGGCGGAAGGAAACGTTCTCCTCCCGGCCCCAGACTCCTTCGGCCGCCACGAGGAGGCGCGGGATCGGCGTCCAGGTCGCGTCGATGTCCACGATCCCCCGGTGGTCGTCGTCGTTGTCATCCTGCTCGGGACCCCAGAAGCCGCCGATCCCGAAGGTCAGCAGCCCGTCGCGGGAGATCGGCGTGATTCCGATCCTTCCGCCCAGGCTCTTGGCGTGGTTGTTGTCGTTGAAGTCGTCGTCGGTGACCTCGGCCTCCCAGCGGTTGACGACCCAGCCGCTGACGTCGAGCCAGGGCGAGAATGTGTAGCTCGCCTGCAGGCCGGTCATCCTGTTCGGCCTTCCGAACGTGAAGACCTCGGAGGTCGTCGCCGTCAGGATCAGCGGCTCGTCGTGTCGCTCGATCCCGAAGGGCGTGTCGAAGCGTCCGATCGAGAGCGCGAGGCCGCTTCCGATGGGGATGATCCCGGTGACGTTGAACTTGTCGAGGTTGACGTGCGTTTCCGGCTCCTCGGCGCCGAAACGCTCGACGCAGTTCCCGGTGCCCGGGCAACCGAACGCCGGATCGAATCCGTGCGTGTGCCGGTCCCGGTGGCTCTCGACTTCCATCGCCGCGCTGGCGGAGAGCCACGGGGAGAATACCCTGGAGAGAGCCAGCCCGAACTTGCCGAACCGGAAATTCGTCGCGCCCGGGTCCGAGAGCGCGGCGCCCCCGCCCGCGAATTCCGGGACCAGCTGGATGCGCGAGTTGTAGTTGAAGGATCCGACGATGAATCCCGTGATCCGAACTCCGCCAACCGTGGCGCGCGGCAGGCCCAGGGCTTCGAGGGGAGTCTCCTGCCCGGCCGGCATCGGCTTCTCTTCCCGGGTGGCGAGGGTCTCGACGCCGGGAGCGGGATCGGACGTCTGCGCGGATGCCGCGAGCGCAAGCGCCAGCAGACAGACGGCGATGGCAAAACGTTGTAACCCGGAGATCATTCTCGCGGGCCCTCCTCAGTTCTTTTTTTGGGTTCAGCGGTGGCGCGAAAGGGATCGCGCGGTCGCGGCTACCCGCGGGGAGGAGGGTCGAGGATTTCCAGAGTAGGCGCCGGGGGCGCGGAGAGCCCGTCGGGAGACAGGACGCCGGACGCCGCCGGCCGGGGCAGGACGACCGCGGCGACGGGCGGAAGCGACGGCATGGTGACGAAGACCGCCTCGGGCGCGGGAGCGCCGCACTCCTGCGCGGAGCACTCTCCGGCGGGGCAGCAGGGTTCGCCGTCGGGGCCCATGCGGCAGACGGAGGCGACCGCGCGGGAACAGTCGGGAAGCGCCCAGAGCGTCGCCGCCTGGGCCGGCAGAAGCAGCAGCAGGAGAATGCCCGCCCGTCTCACGCTTGGCGGCAATCCTATCGCGCCTCGGCCGCCGCCGGGCTACATCGCGTGGTCTATGGCGTGAGGATTCCCCCAGCGAAGGCGCAAGAAGACGTGCGTCGAGACGGGACGGCTGCCGTAGACCGGGTCGAGCTCCGACGGGTACTTGTACGCGGTGAAATCCAGGCCCGCTCCGGCGCGGAGCCAGGACAGGATCTCGAAATCCCGGAAGTAGCCGAGGGTCAGCGCCTTGATCTTGACGATGCGCGTCCCGACGGGCTGGCCCGGGAGCGCGCCCTCCTTGGTGTAGAGAAGCTGGAAGTTGCGGTCCACGTACTCGGCTCGCCCGTAGACCTGGTCGAGGGCGCTCGCCTGCCACGCGCCCTCGAGCAGCCAGTAATCGGTATATCCCTTCGGCGCGTTGGGATGCCGAACCTCTTCCGGCTGAAGGCGGAAGAATCCGCCGGTCGAAGGCCGCCCCTTGCCACTGTCGTAGTCGCGCCCCCAGATCAGGGAGAGCGCGACCGGTTTGTCCCCGGCGGCGCCGTAATGGACCGACGCCGTGGCGCGGTGCTTGGTCCCGGGGAAAAGCACCTCGGGGTCCTTCCGGGAGGCGTAGGAAACCTGGCCCGACCAGCCCGCCGGCAGCTCGAGGCGGACCCGGCCCGACGCGGAGTCGAGTTTGCCGTGCTCGAAGTCCCACCGGTTCTCGTCGGGCTCCGCGCCATGGAAGGCGGATCCTTCGAAGATGATCCATCGCCATCCAAATCCCGCGGTGATGACACCGAACGTGACGTGGGTCGAGTCCTGGCCGTGGTGCGACAGGGGCGCAGTCGGGTTCTCGCCGGTCGAGGCCCGGTGCATGAACGCGGGGGGCCCCAGTGCGGGCTCGCCGACCGGCGCGAGCTGGACCCAGAAGGCGCCTTCCCGCCCCAGCTCCTGCCGGTAGGTCGCCGACAGGTTCATCCAGAAATCATGCGGGTGCTGGTAGTCGATGAGAGGCTGCCCTTCGAAGGTCTCGCCCTCCTGGAAGAGCTCCGGGCTTCCTTTCTTCTTCATCGTGGCGGGCTCGAGCGAGTTCATCAGCATCAGGGTGACGCGGCCCCCGAAGAGGCCGTGCGAGGCGTGAAACATGTTCCAGTTGGAGGACTCGAAGGCCTCGTCGCCGGAATCGCCGGCCTGGTAGTTGTAGACGCCGCGGAAGACCCCGATGTCCATGACATGCCAGCCCGGCATCACCATTCCGCCCATCGGGTCGTGAAGGGTCATGCCGGTCATGATCGCCATGTCCGACTGAAAAAGATTGTGAGAGGAGGATCCCTGCGCGGAAGCGCCGGAAGCCAGACAGAGCAAGCCGATGGCGGCCGCAGCCGCGATTCGAATCCGCATTGGTTTGGTAATCGTTATCATCCTACATCACGGGCACGCGCAAGATGCGAATGGCACAGGGATGACGAGCGTCGAAGGCGAGCATCGGCTTCGCCTGCCTCCCGGGCAGGTGATCACGGCGAAATGGCCCGTGCTGACTTACGGCGCGACGCCCCGCCCGGACATGTCGAAGTGGACCTTCCGCTGCCGGGGACTCGTCGAGAACGAGATCGCGTGGAGCTGGGAGGAGTTCCTCCGGCTGCCGCGCGTCGAGGTCGTCTCCGACATCCACTGCGTGACGCGGTGGAGCCGCTTCGACAACCGCTGGGAAGGAGTCGCGGTCCGGGAAGTTCTCGCCCGCGCGCGAGTGCTTCCGGCCGCCGTCGCCGTGCTCGTCCGCACGGAAGAGGGATACACGACGAACCTGGCGCTCGAGGACATCTCCGCGGAAAACGCGCTCCTCGCGATCAAGCACGACGGCAAGGATCTGGAGCCGGACCACGGAGGGCCGTGCCGCCTCGTCGTCCCCAACCTCTACTTCTGGAAGAGCGCCAAGTGGGTCCGCGAGTTCGAGATTCTCGACGTCAATCCGCCAGGGTTCTGGGAGGTCAACGGGTACCACATGCGCGCCGACCCGTGGAGGGAAGAGCGCTTTTCCGCCGACGAGACCGACGCGATGCAGCGGCTGCGCTCGGAGGCGGCGAGGGAGCTGCGCGCGCGGCGGGATCGGGAAAAGGGCTCTTGACTTACGCCAATCTTACGCCTACACTGCGGACCATGGCCGATGGGCCGCTTCTCCGGGGCCCGGGAAGCGGCCGCGGTGGTCCCTCGGCCTAATTGATTATGGAAAATGTCTGAATGCTCCTTATTTCGTTAGGGAGAATATGAATCTCACAAGACGTCAGAAGGACATTCTCGATTTCATCCGTACCTACAGGGAAACCCACGGCATCTCTCCCACCCAGCGGGAGATCCGCGAGAACTTCGGGCTCTCTTCCTTCGGGACCGTCCAGAAGCACCTGAAACGGCTCGAGGAGAAGGGCGCGCTCTCCCGGGAGTGGAATCGCAGCCGCGGGATCGCCCCGTCCGCTGAGCGCGCGTCGTCCCGCGAGGTCGCGCTCCTGGGCTTCGTCGCGGCGGGCCGCCCGATCGAGCCCTTTCCCGACGAGGAACGCATCGAGGTTCCGGCTTCCCTCCTGGGAAAAGGGGAGCACTTCGTCCTGCGGGTGCGCGGCGACTCGATGATCGAGGACGGGATCCGCGACGGGGACTACGTCGTCGTCTCTCGCCGCTCGACCGCCCAGAATGGCCAGACCGTCGTTGCCCTGGTCCGAGGCGAAGCGACTCTCAAGCGCTACTACTCCGAGGGCTCCCGGGTCCGCCTCCAGCCCGCCAACGCCTCGATGAAACCGTTGACCGTTGACACCCGCGACGTGACCGTCCAGGGCGTGGTGACCGGCCTGATCCGCAACTACGCCACCGCCTGATAAAATGCCCCGCCTCTCGATGGCGACGTACCCAAGTGGTTAAGGGAGAGGTCTGCAAAACCTTTATGCGGGGGTTCGAATCCCCCCGTCGCCTCCAAAACGTCGCTACGCGCTTTCGCGTGATCTGCGCCCTGTGGGCGCACCGGCGGACGGCTCGCCTGAGGGCTCGACCGTCCGCCTGATCCCGCGAAAGCGCTTCGCTCCCGCGGCGGCAGGCTCCTCCTCGCCTTCGCTCGGAGACTCCTGCCGCCGCGAGCTTCTCCACCGTTCTTCCTCATCAAGAGCGAGTGGCCCTCGGGTCGAGGGAGAGTAGGGCACCAAAAAGACTTACCAAAGTCCTATGGACAAGCGGGCAGGGCTGTAATCAAATCCGGCGGCCGGCTGGGAGTGTGTCAGCCGGCCTGAGATTATCGATTCGGTGCCTGAGAGTGCGTCAAGAGAAGCAGGGAGGTTTCGAATGAGGAGGATTCTGCTGGCACTGTGTCTCGCCGTCGCCTGGATTTCGTTCTCGACCGCGCTCCTGGCCGGTTCCGCTCCGACTCCCGTGTTGTACGGCGGAAATGGAGGGCACGGCGGAGGCGTCACCGATGGATTGGTCATCAAGATCGATCAGACGACCGCGGCGGTGACGAACGTCGGCCACCCGGATTCCGTCAAGAGGATCACGGGTCTCGCGTTCGATTCGGCGGGCAACCTCTGGGGATCGACCCTCGGCGGAGCGCCGGGCCCGCCGCCGCCTGCGTTTTCGACGAGCAAGCTGATCCAGATCAACCCGACCAACGGGAGCCAGATTTCGAGCGTGGACATCACGGACGGTCCGAGCGGGCCCGCCATCAGTATCGCGGATCTCGCCATCCAGCCCTGCACGGACGTGATCTATGCCGTTCGAGGTCCGCAGGACGGCGGCGGGCCCGGCAACCTGTACACGGTGGACAAAGGGACGGGCGTCGCGACGCTCGTGATCAACACCGGCCATTTCTTCGGCTCGATCGCGTTCGGCCCGGACGGCACCCTTTACATGGCCGCGGCGGACCTTGACAAGTTCGACAACCAGGTTGGCTTTGCGCTCGAAACGCGGGATCCCGCCTCAGGGACCCTCCAGTCTTCGGTCCCGACGGCCCAGTTCTACGGGGCGCTCGCGGTGAGGCCGACCGACGGCAAGATCTTCGCTGGAAACGGCGACTTCGCCCAGATCTTCACGCTGGATCCTTCGACCGGCGCGGAGACACTCATCGGCAGCACCGGATCGAATTTCGTCGGCGACCTCGCGTTCCGGCCGACCAGTTCGCCGACGTCGGGCCTCAACTTGAACTGCTTGAGCCCAGCCGAGCTCTGGATCGGCTTGAAGAACAGCGACGACGTCGGGACGAAATTCGACCTTCGGGCCGAGGTCACCTTCAACAACAACGTGATCGGCTCCGGTGAGCTCGACAGCGTAAACGGCGGCTCTAGCGGCTTCAACAACGCCAGGGAGCGCGGGATCCCCTTGACGCTCACCTCCAACCCGACTCTCCAGCCCGCCGACACCGTGTGCCTCGTGCCGTCTGTCCGGATCGCGACCAAGATCGCCGGGCATCGGAGCGGGACGGCGAGGCTCTGGTACAACGACTCCGCCGCGAACAGTCGCCTCGACATCCGGCTCGGCACGTCGGATTCGAATCTCTTCCTCATCGACTTCAACGGCAACTCCCTTCTCAGCCTGGCGCCGGGCTCGGGTCCCAAGAAGACGAGCGACGTCTTCGTGGACAAGCTCAAGGACGGGAATGCCTGGAAGCCGTTCGGAAAATGGTGCGTGACGATCGATTGAAAAAGGGCGGACTGATGACAAAGCTTCGGACGGCTCCATCGCGTTCGCGCCCGACGGAACGCTCGACATGTCCGCCGCCAAGTTCGACGGGCCCAACGACCTTCGGAGACAACTAGGACAGCGGTTTTCGGAGATCCAAAGGGAGCGAGGCCCGCCGCCTCGCTCCCTTTTTTTGTTAGCATGGCCTGTCCGGCCGGAGTGGCGAAATTGGTAGACGCACGGGACTTAAAATCCCGAGGGCCGAAAGGCCCGTGCCGGTTCGACTCCGGCCTCCGGCACCAGAGCGGAATCCTCTTTCGGAAAACCGAGGCATAGAGCAGGCGCATGAGCTACGTCGCTCCCGACACGATCTCGGAGTTCGAGAGAGTACTCGGCTACAAGTTCCGCGACCGGGACCTGCTCGCCCGCTCTCTGACGCACAAATCCTTCGCCAACGAGCGGCGCGAGACCTCTTCCTCGCACAACGAGCGGCTGGAGTTCCTCGGGGACACGGTCCTCGGGTTCGTCATCGGCGAGCTGATCTACCGCTCCTTCCCGAACCTCCAGGAGGGGTCGCTTTCGAAGATCAAGGCGCACCTGGTCTCCTCTTCGACGCTCGCGGCCAAGGGGCGGGAGCTCGGGATCGGACGTTTCTTGCGGATGGGGGCGGGGGAGGCGCGGTCCGGCGGAGCGGAGAAGCTCTCGCTCCTGGCGGATGGGTTCGAGGCGATCGTCGCGGCGATCTACCTGGATGGCGGGCTTCCGGCCGCCGAGGCGTTCCTGCGGCGGATCTTCCTGCCGGACGTCACGGGAATCGACATCGGGGACCTCTCCTTCCAGGACTACAAGACGGTCCTCCAGGAGTCGGCGCAGGCTCTGGGACTGCCGCTGCCGGAATATCGGATCGTGGACGAGTACGGCCCGGACCACGAGAAGGTCTTCGTGATCCAGGTCTTCTGGAACGGCGAGGCCTTCGCCTACGGCCGCGGCGCCTCCAAGCGCGAAGCCCAGCGCAAAGCCGCCAAGGAAGCCCTCAAGAAACTGGGCCGCCTTCCGTCGTAACGACTACGGCGCCTTTTCCAGGCGTTTGAGGAAGGCTTCGGCGTCTTCGAAGCCGACGAGGCGGGTATCGGGTTTCTCCTTGCCGGACGCGTCGAGGAAGACGATCGTCGGCACTCCGAGGATGGCGTACTTCTGGGAAAGGGCGACGACCTCGGGCGAAGCCGACTTCGTCATGTCGGCTTTGAAGATGGATCGCCTCGCCAGCTCGCGGCGCACCCTCGAATCGGAGAAAGTCTTTTCGTCGAGCTCGCGGCAGGGCAGGCACCAGGACGCCGAGAAGTCGATGATGGACGGACGTCCCGCGGAGGAGATGTCGGATTCGCTGTAAGGACGCCAGTCGGGGGCGGCGCTCGCCCCTTTCGGGACGAAGAAGATCGCCGCGGCGAGGAAGGCGGCGGCCGCCGCGAACCGGGCCGCCGGGCGAAGCCGGGCGCCTCGCAGGACGAGGGCCAGGCCGCCGATCACGAGGATCGCCGGCAGGAGCCAGTCGCCGAAGGGGCGTGGAAGCGCGGTCCGGAGGAAATATGCCGCCATCGCGAGGAGGATCCATCCGAAGACGGACTTGACCCCCTCCATCCATTCCCCGGCACGCGGAAGGCGCGTGATGCTCCCGGAGAACGCGGCGAGGAAGAGATAGGGAAGGCCCAGGCCCAGCGAGAGGACGAAGAAGAAGAGGAAGCCGAGAAGGGCGTTCTGCCGCGCGGCCACGAACGCGAGGAGCCCGAGGACGAACGGGCCGACGCAGGGAGCCGCGACGACTCCGACGAGCAGCCCCATCGCGTAGGCCCCGACGCGCCCGGTGCGCGCGCCCGCCTTCTGCATCAGAGCCGTCGGCATCCGAATGTCGTAGAGGCCGAACATCGAGAGCGCCAGGGCGACCAGGACCGCGGCCACGAACGCGAGCACCCAGGGCGACTGCAGCGCGGCGCCGAAGAGCTTGCCGGAGAGCCCCGCCGCGACGCCGAGCGCGGAGTACGTGGTCGACATTCCGAGGACGTACAGCGTCGCGAGGCCGAAGACCTTTCCGGATTCGCCTTTGGCCTGGCCGCCGAAGAAGCTGACGGTCAGCGGGATGACCGGGTAGACGCAGGGGGTCAGGTTTAGCGCGAGGCCCCCGGCGAAGAGGAGAAGCAAGACCACGAGGAACCCCCGCCGCTCGAGGAGCTGTCCGAAGTCCTGCGAGGCGCCCGCGGCGGAGGTCGAGGATTCCGCCGATCCGGCCGCGGGCCCCTGCGAGAGCGCAACCGCGCCGCCCGCCAGCTTTTCCCCGCCGGCCGCGGCCGCGGCGGCTGCCGCCTTGAATTTCACGGAGGCGGGGGGCAGGCACTGGGTGTCGCTGCAGGCCTGGAATTCGACCGCCCCGGCGATCTCTCCCGACGGCGCCGAGGTCAGCGGGATCGTGACCGTGAAAGAGCCCTCGTAAACGGAGAGCGGCTTCTCCGCGAAGGCGAACTTCTTCATCATCCCTTCGGGGTATTTCGGCTCTCCCGCCTGGAGGCCCGGGGCCGGATCGACCGTGACCGTGGTGGCGATCAGGTAATCCTCGGAAGGGCGATGGCTGTTGACGTGCCAGCCGGATTCGAGCGTCGCGTTGACGAGGAGAGCGCCGCCCTCGACCTTCGCGTCCACCTTCAGGAGCGTCGAGGGGGCGGGCGCCGGCGCGGCCAGGGCCGCCGCCGCCAGAAGAACGAGAGCCGCCGCCCAGGCGGCGCCGCGAAGAAGTCTCATGGCTTGGGGATGCCGGTGCCGAGCCGCTCCCGGATCGCGCGCACCTGCGAGAGGTACTTCGAATCCGGATGGTCCTTTTCGAACTTCTGGAAGAGGGCGTACGCTTCTTCGGGCTTGTTCTCGGCCAGCGGGATCTGCGCCCGGAAGATCTCGGCGCGCTCGCGCCTCTCGGTGTCTTTCGTGGTCTCGATCAGCCGGTTGATCGTCTGCCTCGAGCTCTTGATGTCTCCCGTGTCGAGCTCCGCGGCCGCCAGGATCTCCCTGGCCTCGTCGCGCTGCGCGGGCTTGGACCCCTGCGCGGCGATCACTCGGCGAAGCCTCGGGATCGCGGCCTTCGGGTCGCCGCGCTGGAAGAGCTCGCGCCCCGTCTCGAGGGCCTCGGCAGGCGGAAGCTTCGGGACGTCCTGGGCTTCGACCGTCCGGGCGAGCGCCTTGTAGGTATCCAATTCCTTGCGGACACGCGAATAAAAGTCCTGCGGGTTGGAGAAGCCCTCGGAGAGGACGACGAGCCGGCCTTCGTGCGACTTGATGAGGACCGCCGGGGCCTGGCGGATCTCGTGCTTCCTCGCGAGCTCCTCGCCTTCTCCCGAGTCCATGGAGAGCTTGACCGGGACCATCGGAACCAGCAGGGCTTCGAAGTCGAAGGCGCGGTAGAGCAGGTTGTCCATGCGGACGCAGTCGCGGCAGTCGCGCGAGCCGAATTCGACGAAGAGGAACTTCTTCTGCGCGGCGGCTCTCTGGCGCGCTTCCTCGAGGTTGGGCGCCCAGTCCGCGTTTCCGGGACTGCGGACCGGGTCCTGCGCCGCGTGGGACTCCTGCCCGAACGCCGCGGAGGCGAAGGCCAGGCCGCACACGAGGGCGGCGGCCGCTCCGCGCAGAATTCGACCTGGAATCGCCGGCATGTGCCGGGGAAACCGTTCTCCCCGCGTCGGAATTCCCGCAGGCACCTTGCGGCGAGCCCCTGATTTCACTAGAGTTGCGCGTCCGGCGATGCCCAGGTAGCTCAGTCGGTAGAGCAACGGACTGAAAATCCGTGTGTCGGCGGTTCAATTCCGTCCCTGGGCACCAAACTCTCGTAAGCCGTGAACCGTAAGCCGTAAGCCGGGAAGGGAAGCCACGGCTCACGGCTCACCGCTGACGGCTCACGACACATGATTCTCAAGGTCGCGAAACTGGGCGTGAAGGTCCTGCGCCAGAAGTCGCAGGAGGTGGACCCCCGGGCGGTCGCCCGAGGGGACTACGAGCCGTTTCTCTCGGACCTCGAGGAGACGATGCGGGAGTACGAGGGGACGGGGATCGCCGCGCCACAGGTCTTCATGCCGCTGCGGGTCTTTCTCTACGAGGTCAACCCCGAGAGGCGCAAGAAAGACGAGCCGAAGGTCCCTCTGACCGCCTACTTCAACGCGTCGTACGAGGGGCTCGACGAGGAGCTCGTCAACGACTCCGAGGGCTGCCTGTCGGTGCCCTTCCTGTGGGGCGGCGAGGTCCCGCGCTACGGCCGGATCCGCGTGAAGGCGATCGACCGATCCGGCAAGAAGGTCACCTTCGAAGCCTCCGGCTTCCATGCCCGTGTCCTCCAGCACGAGATCGACCACCTGGACGGGCTGATCTACCTCGACCGCATGAAGGACATGAAGTCCCTCGCCTACACCGTCAACTTCGGATAGGCAGCCGGAAACCCCTCCTCAGAACCTCGCGAGCTGGCCGGGCGGCCCCGAGTCGAGCGCGATCCAGAAATGGATCCCGTCGCTGCAGGCTCCCCAGGGGGATGTGTCGGCGCCGGTCGACACCGTCGTGATCGGGGTCAGATCGGCCGCCTTCCAGAGCGAAACGCGGTTGCCGACGACACTGGTCACGAGCACCCGCTGTCCGTCGAAGGCGGCGAGGGGCGGGCCGGTCAGACCGTTTCCGGTCAGCGTCGCGAGAACGAGGCCGCTCGAGGCTCGGACGACCGAGATCGAATTTTCGCTGAAGTTCGGCACCCAGATATTGGTTCCGTCGAATACGGCGTACCCGGGCCCGGTACCGACGGTGACGGTCTGGAGAATGACGCCTGAAGAGTCGAGCTTGAAGAGTCTGTTCTGGGTCCGGGACGTCACCCAGATGTTGGATCCGTCGAAGACGGCCCCCACGGTCTCCCCGAATCCGGTCGTGACGGTCGTGACCGTCCAGGGTATGGTCGCCCCGGGCGTGATGATCGAGACCGAGCCGCCGCCCAGGGAGTTCGCCGTCCAGATCCGGGCTCCGTCGAACGCGATTCCCGCGGCGCCGTTGCCGAGGTTCGTTGCGAGCGTCGTCACAGCGCCCGCGGGTTGAGTCGGATCGATCCGGTAGAGCTCTCCCGGGCCCGAACTGTTCACTCCGGAAATGAAAATTCGGCCCATTGCGGAGAGAACTCCCCAGGCGTCGGGCGCGCCCGTCCAGGTTTCCAGGAGCTTCGCGTCGCTGGCTCGGACCCGTGAGACGGTCCCGTCGACGTTGTCGGCCACCCAGATGTCCGCGCCGTCGGATTTCAACAGGCCGGGACTGTTCCCCAGCGTTGTTATTCCGAGGACCGTCGCGTTCTGCGTTGTCCAGAACTGGTCGAGGATCGCCCGCCGGCTTCCGCGCTTCAAGACCCCGTCCACGGTCCGTGAGAGAAACGCCGCCATCTGCAACCGCGTCACGTTGGCCCCCGGGTCGTAGGTCGTCGCGGTCGTTCCGGTCGTGATCCCGAGGTAGAAAATCTCCAGGACGAAGGGACAGAAGGCGTCCGCCGCGACATCGGTGAACGGTCCGCAGATCCCCAGGAGGCCATTGGCGGCGCCCGCAAGCATGGCAGTCCCAACGACGAGACAAGCCAGCGCGCGCGTGGAACGCGGTTGATCCCTCATGGATTCTCCTTGCTGATGCTTTGTGGAAAGTATACCTCGCCAACGGGATAGACTCCTTGGAGCTTTCCCTTCAGAACCTCACGAGAGTCCCGGCGCTTGCCTGGGTGATCCAGAAATCGATTCCGTCGCTGCAGGCCCGGCTGGAGTTTGCGCCGACGTCGAAGAACCCCAGCGGGGTCAGGTCGGCGGCCTTCCAGAGGGAGACGTTGCTCGAGTTGTTGCTGGTGATGAGGACCCTTTGCCCGTCGAACGCGCCGGAGGCCGGCTGGCTCAGGCCGTTTCCGGTCAGCGTCGCCAGGACCGCGCCGGTCGAGGCCCTCACGATGGAAATCGAGGTGCCGGTGAAGTTGGGGACCCAGATGTTCGTGCCATCGAAGACCGGAAACTGCGGCAATGCCCCGACCGTCACGGTCTGAAGAATCGCACCGGACGGGCCGAGCTGGACCAGGCTGGCCGCGCTGCCGTCGGTGGCCCAGATGTGGGAGCCGTCGAAGACCACGCCTCCCATCTGGCCGAACCCGGTAGTGACCGTCGTCACCGTCCAGGGAGGGATGGCTGTGGGAGTCACGATCGAGACGGAGAAGTTGTTCGCCGTCCAGAGCCGGCTGCCGTCGAAGGCGATCGCTCGCGAGAGGTCACCGAGGTTCGTCGCGACGACGGAGGCCGCGCCGGGCGGCTGGAGAGGGTCGATGTGGTAGAGCGTACCGTTCGGGGTCGACGCGGCCACGACGTTCACCTTCCCTCCCGCGCAGACAACCGCGCGCCCCCCGAGGGACCCGGTCCACGTGTCGACCAGCTTGCCGTCGCTCGCCCTCACCCTCGAAACCGTTCCGCTCCCGTTGTTGGCGACCCAGACGTCGAGGCCGTCGGACTTGACGCCGATCGGCGCGGTGCCGACCGTCGTCACCTGGGTGGCCGCGTTCCAGAACTGGTCGAGGGCAGAACGGCGGCTTCCGCGCCTGACGACGCCGTCCACCGTGCGCGAAAGGAAGGCCGCCATCTGGAGGCGGCTCACGTTGGAGGTCGGGTCATACGTGGTCGGCGTCGTCCCCGTTGTGATTCCCATGTAGAACACTTCCAGGACAAGAGGACAGAAGGCGTCGGCGGCGACGTCCGTGAACGGGCCGCAGGTGCCCAGAAGGCTGGCGCCGCCTCCCGCGATGAGAGCCGCCAGCGCCGCCAGACAGCCCGCGGCGAGCCGGGAACCCGCTCGAAATCTCATGCGCTACTCCTTTCGGCTTCCTGTCGTTGACGATCAGAAGCGGCCGAGACTGGCCGTTCCCTGGAAAGCGATCCAGAAGTTGACGCCGTCGCTGCAGGCGCCCCAGGGAAGGGAGCCCGCGCCGGTCGAGAAAGTCCCGGCCGCCGTCAGGTCCGCGGCCTTGAAAAGGGAGACCGTGTCGGTATCCCCGTTGGTCACGAGAATCCTCTGGCCATCGAAGGCCACCGCAGCCGGGTGATTCAGGCCATTTCCCGTCAGCGTGACGAGGATCGCTCCGCTGGACGCGCGGACGACCGAGACGGAGTTCGACACATGGTTCGGAACCCAGATGTTGCCGCCGTCGAAGGCCGGGTAGCGGGGATCCGTGCCGACGATGACCTCCTTGATGACGGCGCCCGCGGCGTCGAGCTTGAAGAGCCGCCCCTGGTTCTTGTCCGTGACCCAGACGTTGGCTCCGTCGTAGATCGCTCCGACGGGGCTGATGAAGCCGGACGTGACGTTGGTCACGGTCCAGGGAAGCGACGCCCCGGGAGTCACGATGGAGACGGACCCCGGAGTGACGTAGTTTGCCGTCCAGATCCTGGCCCCGTCGAACGTGAGCGCCTGGGGCGCGTTCCCGAGGTTGGTCGCGACCGCCGCGACGGATCCGGGAGGCTGCGACGGGTCGATCCGGTAGAGCGCGCCCGGCCCGAAGAGCAGCGACGCGGAGACGAAGATCCGGCCCATCGCCGGAAGGACTCCCCAGGCGTTATCCGCGTCGATCCACGTGCCGAGCAGCTTCCCGTCGCTTGCCCGCACGCGCGTCACGACTCCATCGGTGTAGGCGGCGACCCAGATGTCGGCGCCGTCGGCGGCGACGAGCGCGGGACCCAGTCCCACGCCGGTCGTGATGCCGAGGACCCCGGCGCTCTGCGCCGTCCAGAACTGATCCAGGGCGGCGCGCCGGCCGCCGCGCTTCAAGGCTCCGTCGACCGTTCGGGAAAGGAAGGCCGCCATCTGGAGGCGGTTCACGTTCGCCGTCGGATCGTAGGTCGCCGCCGTCGTCCCGGTCGTGATCCCGAGATAGAAGATCTCGAGCACGAAGGGACAGAAGGCGTCCGCGGCGACATCCATGAAGGGCCCGCACGTGCCGAGCAACGTGGACACCGCCCCGGCGAGGACGGCAGACGCTCCGCCCAACGCGCGTTCCAGTCTGGAGCGATCGCCCATTGTCAGCCCCGGCCAACCGGTGGCCGAAGCCTACCACCCGGCGGAACTTCAGAAGCGAGCGAGTTGGTTGGTGCCGCCGAGCGCGACCCAGAAATGGATCCCGTCGCTGCACGCGCCGTTGGGGTTCGTCGCGGCGCCGGTCGGGAAGTTGCCGATTGTCGTCAGGTCCGCCGCCTTCCAGAGCGCCACGCTGTTGCCGTTGCGAGCGGTCACGAGGACCCGCTGTCCGTCGAAGGCCGCCGCGTAGGGGAAGTCGAGTCCGTTGCCGGTCAGGGTCGCCAGGACGCTGGCGTTGGAGGCGCGCACGACGGTGACCGAGCTGTCGTTGTAGTTGGGGACCCAGATGTTGTTTCCGTCGAACACGGGAATGACGGGGACGACGCCGACCGTGGCCGTCGCGAGAATGTTCCCGTTGGCGTCGAGTTTCCGCAGCGCTCCGGGAACCGACGTTCCCGTGACGTCGGTGGCCCAGACGTTGGCGCCGTCGTAGAGGGCGCCGCGCAGGCCGGTGAAGCCGGTCGTCACGTTCGTGACCGTCCAGGGGATCGTCGCGCCCGGCGTGACGATGGAGACGGACGCCGGGATGCCGGCGTTCGCCGTCCAGACCCGCGCTCCATCGAAGGCGATCCCGTACGCGCCGCTCCCGAGCGTGCTCGCAACCGTCGTGACGGCCCCGGCCGGCTGGCTCGGATCGATCATGTAGAGATTCCCCGGCGTGGTCTCGCCGGCCACGAGGATCCGGCCCATGGCCGAGAGGATCCCCAGCGCGCTCGTCGCTCCGGTCCAGGTTTCGAGAAGCTTTCCGTCGCTCGCGCGCACCCG
>DATFWF010000030.1:0-15582 GCA_035259605.1 Thermoanaerobaculia bacterium | reverse complement strand
CGCTCGAGTGCCGGCTTCGCGAAGAGGTGCTCCGCAGGCCCCTGGGTCTCCCGCTAAGCGAGCGGGATCGGATCGGCGAGGAGAATCAGCTCCACTTCGGCCTGTTCGAGTCCGGCAAGGAGCTCGTGGCCTGCGCCGTCGTGGTCAGGCTCTCTCCGGCCGAGGCGAGGATTCGGCAGATGGCCGTATCGCCTTTGCACCAGCGGAAGGGGTTGGGCCAGCGGCTCATGGCCGGGATCGAACGCGACCTCCGGGCGCGGAGCTTCACGACGTTGGTGCTCAATGCCCGCAAATCGGCGGTGGGCTTCTACGAGAAGCTGGGGTATACGGAGGTGGGCGAGGAGTTCGTGGACCTGACCGTTCCTCATGTCAAGATGAGCAAGAGCGTTCGGCCCGGGTAACTAGCCGGCGCCACCCGTCAGCGATGAGGGCAGAACTAGGCACACTCGTGGTCGCCAGACGGCTCGGGATTCTTCTCATCCTGCTGGCGCCTCTTTCGGCCTCGGCGCAGACCGGGGCGATCCAGGAGTTGCCGGTCGCGTTCGGGAAACCGCAGGGGATCGCCGCGGGACCCGACGGGAACCTCTGGGTCGTCGAGGCGGATGCGAGCCGGATCGCGCAGGTGTCCCCGTCCGGCAGCGTCCTGCGCGAAGTCCCGCTCGGTCCGGGCAGCGCTCCGGTGTCGATCGTCGCGGGGCCCGACGGGAATCTCTGGTTCACCGAGTCCGGAACCAGTCGGATCGGGAAGATGGCCCGCTTCGGAACGCTGATCGGCGAGTTCCCGGTCGGAGCGCCGCCGGAAGGGATCGCCGTCGGACCGGACGGCAACCTCTGGTTCACCGAGCCGTCGGCCAACCGGATCGGAAAGATGGACACGGGCGGCCGGCTCATCGGCGAGTTCGCGGTGCCGACCGCAAACTCGAGGCCGAGGGGCATCACGGCCGGCCCGTGCGGCGACAACCACGTCTGGTTTACCGAGGAGATCGGCAGGATCGGCCGGATCGACGCCGCGGGAAACGTCGTCGAGCTGGCGAACACCGGGATCGCCTCGCACCTGCGCGGGATCACGCCGGGCCCCGCGGGAGACTGCAACCTTTATGTGGCCGACCGCGGGCAGGACTGCATCGTCAAGATGGCCATGACGGGCCAGTTCCTCGTCATCTTCCTCGCCATCGGCTCGCTGCCGACCGGCATCGTCGCCGGGCCCGACGGGAATCTCTGGATCGCGCAGGCGGGCTTGAACCGCATCGGCCGCATGACGACGAGCGGAGCGCTCGGCCCAGAGCCGGCGGTCCCCAGCCCTTCGACGCTCCCCGAGTGGATCACCGTCGGCCCGGACGCCAACATCTGGTTCACCGAGACCGACGGCAAACGGCTGGGCCGCGTCATCACCGGGATCTCCCCGGCGCCGACGCCCACTCCGACGCCGCCGACCGGAGTCACGGCCGTCCCCCGCCGCGCCACTCCAGCGCCGAGGCCCTTCCGAACGCCCCAGCCGGCGAAATGACCCGACGGCGAGAACCCGGCCAGATGCGGATCGCGACTCGAAGCGACTGGAAGACTCAGCCAATGCCGGCCGAGAACGAGAGGATCGCCCTCGAGCGGGATTACTCGATCGAGGAATTCGATCGGTTGCGGGCAGGCCTGGTGCCACAGGAGATGGAGGACCGGTGGTTCATCTACTTCGAAGATCCCTGGCTCTTCCTGCATCGCAGCTGGACGGGCTTCTGCATCTACCGCGTACGGTTCGAGCTCTCCGGGACGCGCGCCCGCGTGGCGGAGGTGATCGTCAACCGCCGGCAAGACCAGCATCGCGGCGCAGAGGGCTCTGAAAGCCTGGGCATCGTCCTCGACGCCCAGGCCGGACGCGATACTCGAGAGGCGCTGCTGAGCTGGGTCCGCAAGCAGCGGCTCCGCCCCCGGGAATGACGATGGAGAACGTGAGCTCGAGCATCCTGGGCGCCTGGGCCACGAACAATCGGGTCACGATCTTCCTCGTCGAGAACTTGCCGGATGCCCTGTGGAACGCCGCGGTCCCGGGGGCTCCGCGGCGCACCGTCCGCATGATCGCCGGCCACATCCACAACGCGCGCTGCATGTGGCTCAAGACCCTCGGCCGGCCGCACGAAAACCCGGTCCCGAAATCCGTTGATCGCCGCCGGGTCACGCGCCCCCAACTGATTCGCGCTCTGAAATCGAGCGGCCGCGGAATCACCGACCTGCTTGCCTTCGGTCTCGAACACGGCGGACAGATCCCGCCGACCCGCGCGTACGTCTGGCGCAACCTTCCGCTCGACGTCGGCCACGTGCTGTCCTATTTCGTCGCCCACGAAGGCCACCACCGCGGGCAGATCGTCCTGCTGGCGCGGCAACTCGGCCATCGCCTGCCCGCCGAGGTGACGGCCGGCCTCTGGCAATGGACCCGCCGCTCCGCGGAAAGCCGATGACGCGCAGCAGGAGCCTGTGTCACCAACCCCGCGGTCCGACACACTTCGAGGCAATCGCCGCCGAGACCCGACAGAAGGAGGTCCGATCATGAATCTGAGACTGGTTGAGTTCAGTCTGGGTCCGGGGAAGCGCTCGGAAGCCGAGACCGTCGCGGACGAGGTCGTTCCTATGATCCGGAAGCTGCCGGGCTGCCAGCGGTGCGAGTTCTTCGCCGATCACGAGACGGGCGACTACGGGCTCGTCGTCTTCTGGGAATCGAAGGAGTCCGCCGGCGCGGCGGCCTCGGTGATGGGGCCGATCGTGACGCGGGCCATGGCGGAGGCCGGGTCCAGCTCCGACACCAGACGCCTCTTCGACATCTACGAGCCGAAAACATCATGAGTTGAGACCGCGCGGTCCCGCCCGATTCCGGGCGCGCCGCGCGGCGAGGAGGGCGCAATGCTGTTTCGGGCGATCCTCGTGGGAATCGCGGGCGGCGGGCTGAATGCCCTGATTGCATGGTCGCGGTGGATCCCGGATCCCCTGGCGTTCCACGCGGTTTCCCTGGCGATGATCGCGGCGATCTACCTGGGTTTCGCGTTTGCCGACGGCAGGGTGTCGATCGTGATCCTGGAGCTCTCGGTGGGCACGGTCTTCATCGTTCTCGCGCTGCTCGGCCTGTGGCAGGCCCCGGCATTCATCGCGGCCGGCCTGATCCTGCACGGATTCTGGGACCTGGCCCACCGTCCGCACGCGATCACGACGAAGCTTCCCGGCTGGTACCCGCCGTTCTGCGCCGCCTACGACTTCGTCTTCGCGGCGATCTTCCTCTACCTCGCGAGAGGGCTCGCCGCCCACGGCCGCTGAACCGGAAGGCCGCACCGGAGACTCGAGAGGGAGGCCATCATGGCTGAGGAAACGCTCGTCCCGAAGTGACGTGATCTGGCGGGTTCGATGGCCCGGAATCTCGCGTTGAGGCGGCGGGACCGGGTCCGGAAACTCGAATAGACTTGTAGCGGTCGGATCCGAGCGGACATGACGACAGTCTCACGCGGCGTCGGCGGTGGAGCCTTACGGCTCGCGTGGCTCCTGCTGTGCGCGCTGCTTCCGGCGAGCCTCGCGGCCGGCCAGGCTCCGTCGATCCAGGAGTTCCCGCCCGTCCTCTCCAAGCCGCAGGGGCTCGTGGCCGGCCCGGACGGCAATACCTGGATCGTCGAGGAGAACTCGAGCAAGGTCGCGCGAATGGACCGGAACGGAAACCTCCTCGCAGAGTTCCCTCTCCCGCCGGGAAGCGGCCCGCAGGCGATCGTGGTCGGCCCCGACGGCAATTTCTGGATCACGGAAGGGGACTCGAAGAAGATCGCCCGGATGAGCGTTGCCGGGGCCGTTGTCGAGTTCCCCGTCGGCGGATCGCCAGAGTCGATCGCCGTCGGCCCGGACGGCAACCTCTGGTTCACCGAGGAGGCCGCCAACAGGATCGGAAAGATGGACACATTGGGGACGCTCCTGAGCGAGTTCACGGTTCCGACCGCCGGCGGCGCGCCGCGCGCGATCGCGGCCGCGCCGTGCGGCGACGCCGCCCTCTGGTTCACCGAGCAGATCGGCAAGATCGCCAGGATCACGACCGCCGGACAGATCACGGAACCGTTCTCGACCGGCGCGGGCTCGAACCTGCGGGGCATCGCCGCGGGCCCTCCCGGCGACTGCAACCTGTACGTCGCCGACCGCGGCCACGACGCGATCGTCAAGGTGTCGGGCTCCTCCTCCGGGTCCGCGGCTTCCGTCTCGCTTCCCGCGGGTTCCGGCCCGATCGGGATCACCGCCGCGCCCGACCGCAACCTCTGGTTCACCGAGAACGGCTCGAACAAGATCGGCCAGATGGCGACGAACGGGACCCTGGGCCCGGAGGCCGCGGTGCCAAGGGCCTCGTCCTCGCCCGACGGGATCACCGTCGGGCCCGACGGCAACGTCTGGTTCTCGGAGGCCGGCGGGAACCATGTCGGGAAGGTCATCATCAGCGCGCCGGGGTGCCTGGCCAACGCCAGCACGCTGTGCCTGAACAACGGACGGTTCAAGGTCACCGTGGCGTGGCTGGTCCCGTCCCAGGGCACAAGCGGCGCCGGAGTGGCCGTCTCGCTGACCGGCGACACGGGTTACTTCTGGTTCTTCTCCGCGAACAACGTCGAGCTGATCGTCAAGGTCGTGGACGGCCGCGTCCTGAACAACCGGTTCTGGGTTTTCTTCGGCGCCCTCTCCAACGTCGAGTACACGATCACCGTCACC
This sequence comes from Thermoanaerobaculia bacterium, assembly GCA_035259605.1. Classification (GTDB taxonomy): domain Bacteria; phylum Acidobacteriota; class Thermoanaerobaculia; order UBA5066; family Gp7-AA6; genus JAWOLE01. Next base: position 10,872 of record DATFWF010000030.1, on the reverse strand, counting down.
GACACCTCGACCGGCGCCGTGAAGACGTACTTCAACCCTTTCGGACAGCTGACGAGCGCCTCCGACACCGACGCCTTCCCGGGGCTCGTATCCGAGCCGACAGACTTCGAGGCCGCCATGCCGCCGGCCGCCGCGCCGGAGCGGACCGTCGAGCGCCCCTCGGAGGCGGACGCCGCCTGCACGGCCGACGCGACCACGCTCTGCCTCAACAACGGCCGGTTCCAGGTCCGGGTCCAGTGGAGCGTGCCGTCGCAGGGAACGAGCGGGCCCGGGATGGCCACCGCGATCACCGGCGACACCGGCCATTGCTGGTTCTTCACCTCCAACAACATCGAGCTGATCGTCAAGCTCGTGGACGGCCGGGCGGTCAACGGCAAGTTCTGGTTCTTCTCCGGCGCCCTGACCAACGTGGCCTACACGATCACGATCACCGACACCCTGACCGGCGCCGTGAAGACCTACGTCAACCCGTTCGGCGCCCAGGTCAGCCTCGCCGACACCTCGGCGTTCTAGGCGGGTCTAGCTGTCGGCGGCGTAGTCCTCGCCGTAGTACTTGCTGGTGATGCGGGTGTGAAAGGTGATCGCCTTGACCGGAGGGTACTTCGGGTTCGGCAGGCCGGGCAGGACTTCCAGCAGCTCCTCCTCGCGGAGGTAGACGTTCATCGGGAAGGAGACGCGGGCCCTCCGGCGCAGCGCCGGGTCGCGGGGCTTGGAGACGCGGTGGGTCGTCGAGGGGAGGATGTCGTTGGTGATCCGCTGCATGTAGTCGCCGGTGTTGAGGATGATCGCGCCCGGCGGAGCGTCCAGGCGGACCCATTTGCCGTTGGCACGGTTCCAGACCTGCAAGCCTTCCATGCTCGGCGCGGGGAGGAACGTGAAGAGGTCCACGTCCTCGTGCCCCAGCAGCCGCGCCGCTCCGGAGGCGTCGTCCTCCGCCGTCACGGGCGGGTAGTAGTTCAGGCGCAGGCCGAAGTTCGTCCGCGTCAGCCGCGCGTCGTAGAGGTGCGGATCGCAGCCGAGGTACGCCAGGACGCTTTGCATGATCGGCAGGACCAGCTTCTCCTGCTCGAGGCAGAGGCGGCGGAAGACCGGCTCGGCCTCGGGGAGCGGCCAGAAATCTTCGGCGCGGGACCTTTCCCCCGGCAGGTCGAAGGCCCGGCGGCAGAAGACCCAGCCTTCGACTAAGTCCGGGTGGATGTCGCTCGTCTCCTTGATCGGGAAATAGCCCTGGTTGACCGAGCCGTGCCGGGCGGCGCGGAAGCGCAGCTTCTCCTCGAGAGTCGGGCGCAGGAAGACCTCGGGAGTCCAGCGCGCCGCCTCCTGGTGGATCGCGGGATCGACGCCGTGGCCCTCGAGGATCGCGAAGCCGATTTCGGCGAGCGCTGATCCGAGGTCCTCGGCGAACCGGCCCTTTCCCGCCTCACCGCCTCGCAGGAACTGTCCGACGTCGCACGTCCGGATGACGAATTCCTCGTCGAAGGTTTCGGCGGCCTCGGCCTCCGCCAGCCGGTATTCCTGCTTCTTCTCGACCTGGTCGAAGCGGATGAACTCCCGGTTGGTGGCGTCGATGCCGCGGCTCTTCTGGTCGGACATGGCGTGGGGGAGGATAGTCTAAGGTCGAAGGTCCAGGGTCCAGGTCAACACGAGAGATGGCTATCGAGCTCGAAGGCGGATGCCGGGTCTTCCGGATCCAGGACGGAGAACCGCTGCGCCGGGGGGCGCTTGGCGTCTGGCGGCAGGTCGGGCGAGAAAACGGGACGAAGGCCATCTCGCTCTCCGCGCTGCGGCTGGCCGGAGGCTCCTCCGCGGCGTGGCGCAACGCCGATTGCGACGAGGTCCTCTTCGTCGTTGAAGGCGAGGGCAACGTCGTGCTCGGCGGGCGGCGGCTCCCGATCGGTCCTCGCGCCGGAGTCTTCGTCCGGCCAAACGAAACGGTCGCCGTCGAGGACCCCGGCGCGGCGCCCCTCGCGCTGCTCGACTCGCGCTGCCCGGACCCGGGGCCGCAATTCCATTTCGCGGAGCCGGGTCCGTCGCTTTCGGAATCGGCCCGCCGCGACCTCTCCCCCGTCGTTCGCTTCGAGGGGCAGCCGACCGAGCGCGCGGGAGACGGAAGGTGGTTCCGGGTCCTCGTGGACGCGAAGGCGGGGTGCGAGCAGACGACCCAGTTCGTCGGCTTCATCCCGCCCGGCCGGTCGCCGGAGCACTTCCACGAGTACGAGGAGGTCGTCTGCATCCTTTCCGGGCATGGGCGCTTCTGGTCCGGCGCCGCTTCCCATCCGATCAGCGCCGGGACCGGCCTCTACCTTCCGCGCCGCCAGCCGCACTGCCTGGAGAACACGGGGAGCGAGCCCCTCCAGCTCTACGGGCTCTTCCACCCCTCGGGCAGCCCCGCTGTCCGCTACCACCCGGGAGGCTCGGCGCCGCCGTCTTGACGCCTCCGCCCCGCCCCGCCGATGATGCGTCCACCTTCAAACGAATAGGAGAGACCCATGACCGTCTCGGCGCGCTTCGCCACGGCGCTTCTCGGGCTGGTCCTCGTTCCCGCGCTGGCCTCCGGGCAGGAGATCCCGAGGCCGCCCCTCGCGCTCGTCCACGCCAACGTCCTCGATGTCCGCACCGGCAAGGTCGCCGCCGACATGACGCTCGTCCTGCGCGACGGCAGGATCGAGTCGGTGGCGGCGAAGGCGCCGCCTGCGGGCTTGAAGACCGTGGACCTGAAGGGGAAGTACGTCGTTCCGGGGTTCATCGACGCCCACGTCCACATTTCGGGCCTGGCCGCGGCGCGCCTCGCGCTCGAGAGCGGTGTGACGACGGCCAGGAGCGCCGGTGTTTCGGACTACCACGACGTGGGGCTGCGGGAGCTCGCGCGCAAGGGCGCGATCGCCGGGCCGGACTTCGCGGCCGCGGGCTACCACGTGCGGCCGCGGCTGGCGGAGGAGGCGTTCTTGAGCGACACCGTGCTCTGGACGCTCATGCCGGGCGTGGACTCGGCGGAGAAGATCCGGCAGGTCGTCCGGGTCATCCTCGGACACGGCGTCGACTGGATCAAGGTCCTCGCCACGGAGCGCGCCGGAACCGCCGACACGGACCCGCGCAAGCAGATGTACACCGAGGAGGAGCTCCGGGCCTGCGTCGAGGAGGCTTCGGCCAGGGAGGTTCCGGTCCTGGCGCACGCCCACGGCGACGAGGGCGCCATCGCCGCCGTCCGGGCCGGCGCGCGCTCGATCGAGCACGGGACGTACCTCTCCGACTCGACGCTGCGCCTCATGAAGGAGAAGGGGACGTTCCTCGTCCCCACCTACACGACCGTCATCGACCTCGCCGAACCGGGGGGCGACTACGATGTCCCGGCGCTCCGCATCCGGGGGATGCACATGCTCCCGCGCATCCGACAGACCGTCGAGCACGCGCACCGGATCGGGGTCCGCATCGTCGCGGGCAGCGACACGGGCTACGGCCCGAACAGCCTGACCCGGATCCCGCAGGAGATCGTGAACCTCGCGACGCTCGGCCTGACTCCCCTCGAGGCGATCCAGTCGGCGACCACGACGGCCGCCGAGCTCCTGAGAATCGAGAAGAGCGCGGGCGCGATCGAGCCGGGACTGGAGGCGGACCTCGTCGTCGTGGAAGGAAACCCGCTCGAGAACCTGGTCGTGCTGCAGGACCCGCTCCTCGTCGTTTCGAACGGCCGCGTCGCCGTCAACCGCCTCGGTTTCGGAAAGTAGCCGGGGCTGGCGGAGCTAGAGAAGCCTGGAGAGGATCGCGAGAGCTTCTTCCACTTCCTCGTCGGTATTGAAGAAGTGCGGCGAGACCCGGATGACGCCGGGGCGCCAGTCCACGAAGACTCGGCGGCTCGCGAGCTCCTCCTCGAGCCTCTCCGGGTCGTCCGCGCCGATCATCAACGAGCCGCCGCGCTCGTCGGCCTCTCGCGGGCTCTTCAATGCCCATCCTCGCTCGAGCGCGAATTCGACCATGCGCTGTGTCCGGCGCCGAGACTCCGAGCCGATCGCGGCCGGACCGACCTCCTCGATGATCCGGAGGCCCGCCAGGCAGGAGTAGAGACCGGGGACGCCGGGAGTGCCCTGCGCGAAGCGGCGCGCGCCGGACGCGTAGCGGATCGGTCCGGGAGCGAAGTCGAAGGGCTTCTCGTGCGCGATCCAGCCGGTCAGCCCGGGGCGCAGCTTCGCCGCGAGATCCGGGCGCACGTAGAGATAGCCGCACGCCGGCCCTCCGCAGAGCCACTTGATGGTGCCTCCGACGGCGAAGTCCACTTCCCAGCCGGCCACGTCGAGAGGCAGGACGCCGGCGGACTGGTACACGTCGAGAAGAACGAGGGCTCCGACCCGGCGCGCGCGCTCCACGATCGGCCGCGGGTCCAGGCGATGGGAGCTTCGGTAGGACACGTGCGAGACCGACACGAGCGCAGTCTGCTCGTCGATGGCGGCAAGGAGCCTCTCGAGCGGAGTCGAGACTCCGTCTTCCGAGGCGACGATCTCGAGCTTCGCGCCATGCCTCGCCGCCTCGCGCCAGACGTATTCCGTCGTCGGAAACTCGAGCGCGGTCGTGACGATCTTGCGGCGCGATCCGTTCGCGAAATCGAAGCACGAGGCCGCGGCCGACAACGCGACCGACGCGTTGGGCTGGGGTTGCACGGATCCCGGAGCCGCGCCGAGGAGCCGGGCGATCCGATCGCCGACTTCGGCAGAAAGGTCCCACCACTCCTCCTTCCAGGCGTTCTCCCGCGTGTAGCTTTCCCAGCGGCGCAGGTACCCGTCCATCGCCTCGCGCGCGCCGCGCGGCATCGGACCTAGGCTGTGCGAGAGCAGGTGGATTCCCGCCGAGAGCGACGGAAACTCTTCGCGGCGGCGGTCGAAAGGCATCTCGTCAGCTCTTCCCGGCGCGCTTTCGAAGGAGATACAGCAGCGTGCCGATGAGGCCCCACGCGAGGCACAGCTCGATCGTCGTGACCCTTCCGCCGGCGATGCGCTGCGCGAGCGAGAAGCGGGACAGCGTCGCGAAGTCCTCCGCGAGCTGCAGGGCGATCAGGACGCCCATCGCCGCCATCGAAAAGACGGCCGATGCGCGCTGGAGCGGGAGCGGCACCCTCGCGGTGACGCTCGCGAAGAGGCCCGGATTCTTCCGCGGCAGGCAGAGGAGCGTGAAGCTGTGCAGGAAGTAGAGGAGGACGAGGGCGAAGACCGCGATGTTCAAGGCGAGCGAGATCTGGCCTAAGACGACCAGCAGGACCGAGCCCGCGAGCGTCAGCGTCAATCCGAGCACCGGCGTGCCCGTCCGGGAGGCCACCGCCCCGAGCGGCGCGGGTGCAAGACCGTCCTTCGCCAGCATGACCGCCAGGCGCGAAGGGACGAGCATCGTCGAGTTGAGCGAGGTCGTCAGCGCCATGACGGCGCCGAGCGTCACGAACCAGGCCGCGCCGGCCGGCAGGTAAACGGACGCCGCCTCCGCCATCGGCGCGGAGCTCGCCGCGAGCCGATGTCCGGGGAGCGCCCCGAGCGCCACCGCCGACATGAGGAAGTAGACGACGGTCGTCCCGGCGATCCCCTTCACGAAGATCCCGGGAAGCTTTCGCGTCGAGTCCCGGACCTCGCCCGCGGCCTGCGCCAGCGACTCGAAGCCCGCGTAGGCGAAGAAGAGCGGGGGCAGCGCAGCGGCGAATCCGCCGGCGCCGTGGGTGAAGAAGGGGCGGTAGTTCGAGAACCGGATGGCCGGGACGCCGGGGACGACGAGGACCACGATCGCGAGGCCGAGCAGGGCGCACATCGCCACCTGGATGCGCCCGAACCAGCGCACGCCCACGGCGTGGACCAGGTAGAAGAACACCAGGCTCGCGACCGAGATGAGGCCGCGTTGCTCCGCCCTGAGGGCTCCCCGGGAGAGCTCCAGGACGTAATCGGCCAGGGCGACCGCGAGGTACGCCAGCGCTCCGACGTAGGAAATGATCTTCAGCCACGCGCCCACGAAGGCCACACCGTAGCCGCCGAAGGTGCGTGAGATGTGCGTGTACTCGCCCCCGGGCTCGCGGCCGAGCGGAGTCGAGAGGAAGACGACGTAAGCGACGGAGGTCGCGAGAATCGCCGGGGAGAGGACGACATAGCCCAGGATCACGCTCGGTCCCGTGAGGGTCCAGGCTTCCCCCGTGACCTTGAAGATCCCGGCGCCGATCAGGATGCCGAGGAGCGCGGCATAGGACTCGAGGGTCCCCAGGTCCCGCCGCAGCCCTCCCGTCTGCAAACGGAGTCCCGGGTCGGTCGAGTCCTGCTTTGGCGCGCTCACGCAGGGCGAGCAATATCGCACAGGTCGCCCAGCCTTGGAGGGAGTCGTCCTAGGGATTCGAGGCGGGCCTTACGACAGTTCGGGGAGAAGTGCGCGGGCTGGATCGTGGAGGAGCAGGATGATCTCGCGGCCTCAGGGAGGAGGAAGCAAGCTCGCTCGTCATATGGGCGAGGAAGGCGTCCGCACCACCGGCGGAATCCCTCTGGGTTGCGCCGACTGTCGTCGGGAAGTCTCCGTAGGTCGTACCAGCGACGTAGAGATGACCCGCGACGGGATCGATGGCTACGGCGACGGCCTCGTCCCAATTGCTACCGCCGAGGAAGGTCGCGGCCTTGATCGTGTCCAGTCCCGGGTCAAAACGAACGATGAAAGCATCTGAACTGCCGGAGTTGGCAGGCTGGACCGCGCCGGTCGTCCCAGGAAGGCTCTTCAAAAGGGTGCTGCCGGCGACATAGACGTCCCCTGTGATCGGATGAACCGCAAGCGTGCGCACGGGGTCGGCGCCATCGCCCCCGATGCGCCGGCGCGTCTCGATCACGTTCAGATCCTCGTCCAGCAGGCCGACGAAGCCGTGATCCACAAGAGACTCGGATTCCCTCCAGGTACCGGCGATATAGACCGCTCGCGCCGCAGTGTTGAGGACCAGCGCCTCGACGAAGGAGGCGTCGATAGAGTTTGACTGCCTCACGATCGCCAGTGTCCGATCGAGGCGGAAAAGAAAGCCGTCGAGAGTTGCGGCATAAACGTCGCCCAACCCCGGCCTGATCGCGATCCTCGCGCCACACCCGTTCAGGTAAGTCGCTCCCGCCAAGCTCGTCAAGGCGGAGTTCAATCGAGCGACGAAGCCCGCGCAGTAAGTCGCCTTTGCGGGCTGCGCGCCACCGTCTGTGCCCGGAAAATCCGCGGAATGAGTCCGCCCCGCGGCATAGACGTCGCCGGAAAATGGATCGACTGCGAGTGACTGTATCTCGTCGAGATCCGATCCACCGAGGTACGTGGCCTGTTCGAGTCTGGTCAGGCTCTCATCGAACCGCGCAATGAAACCATCGTCCCCATCGCCGGTGCATTTCGGCTGGGCTCCGCCGGCCGTCTGCGGAAGGGAGCAAGACGGGGTATAGCCCGCGACGTAGACTGCACCGGATGCTGGATCAAAAGCTATGGCATGCGGATCCTCCGTTACACCGTTCAGATTGAAGTTTCCGCCGAAGAACGTGGCTTGCTCGAGCTTGCTAAGGGACGCATCCAGGCGGGCGACGAAGGCGGCCCCCAATCCGTTGATCGCCGGCTGGAAACCCCCTGTCGTTCCGGGGAAGTCAAACGATGTGGTGGTGCCAGTGACGTAGACCTTTCCGGAGATGGGATGAATCGCCAGAGCCCGAATTCCGTCGTAGCGGCTTCCCCCCAGATAGGTTGCTCCCGGGAAGCCTTCATTGGCCAGCGACGGCGCGGTACCGACGAGGAGCAGAGAGAGGAATCCATACAGAATTCCCACTGAACGCACTCCAGGATTACGGAACAAGTCTCGCACCTCGTCTAGATGCAGAAAAATCAAATCGTGGTTCATCCGAAGTGGGAGGGCAGCGCAACACCCTGCGGAAAACGACTCAACGCATCAACGCGACATGAAGAGGCTCTTGGGGATCATTGCGTGGACGCCCTTGTTGCCGTCCACGAGCTGGGTGATCGAAAGGTCGGCGGCGACGCTCGCGAGCATGTAGGCGTCGTCGCGGGAGAGGCGCTTCTCGGAGACCAGGAACTCGATCATCTCGCGGACGGCCATCTTCGCGGCCTCGTCCAGGTTCTCGTGGAGTCCCATCGTGATGTAGTGCGTCGCGGTCTCGGCGCGCGGCCACTTCAGGCGCACGTCCTTGCGCGCCGTCAGCCGGAACGTGCCCACGAGCGAGGTCTCGAGGGCCGTGATGTCCACTTCCCCGTTGCCCTGCCCAGCGTGGCCGTCCCCGGCCAGGAAGAGAGCGCCGCGGGCATGGACGGGGATGAAGAGCGTCGTGCCGGCGACGAGCTCCTTGTTGTCGAGGTTGCCGGCGTGGATCCACGGAGGGCCGCTGTGGATCTTTCCCGACACCGGTGGCGGCGCGACGCCCAGGCTGCCGAAGAAAGGCCGCAGGGGAATCTCGACGCCGGGAGCGAAGCGGGCGACCATCCGCTTCTCGTCGAGCGGGATGATCCGCATCCGGGCGTAGGGAAAGTCCTCGGGGAGGAAACCGCGGCCCGGCGAGAAGCCGTTATAGGCGTACGGGATCGCGAGCTTGATCGAGAGAATCTGCACCTCGAGCGCGTCGCCCGGCTCCGCGCCCTCGACGTACACCGGCCCGGTCAGGATGTGCCCGCCCGGGCCCTTGTTGGTCACCTTCTCGTGGATCTCACGGAGGGCCGGCTCGACGTCGCCCGCCGGCAATCCGGCTCCCTCCAGGCGCGCCGGCGATGACGTGATGAGAGTGTGGATCTCGACCGTGTCGCCGGACTTCACGCGGAGCACCGGCGGCGTCGCGGCGTCGTAGTAGCCCCACGCCACCGTCGTGGGAGAAGGTTTCAGGACGACGGGAGCCGACGCGGCCTGGCCTTGAGCGCCGGCTGCGAGCGCGAGCGCGGCCATTGCCGCGGCGACGACCACGGAGCGATCCAACCTTTCGTGCCGCAGGGGCGGGCATTGCGCCCGCCCGCCGCTGTCCACTCCCACGCTCAGATTCCCGCCGCCTGGACCTGGATCGGGTCGCCGGCGTAGAGGGTCGGCGCGCCCTGCTCGGCGGCCGTCTTGTTGAAGGCCGGCACGTCGGTCTTCGCGATCTCGTTGTACTGCGCGAGATATCCGTCGAGGGTCTTGCGGCGCTCCTCCATCTGCTCCTTGAAGAGGTCTCCCGGCGGCTGGCTGTAACCGGAGAGCGCCTGCGCGAGGCGCTGGTAGTTGCCCTGGAAGTCGGTGTGGTAGTGGATCGAGTCCTGCCCGACGTCGCGTTGCTGGTCCGCGTTATAGACCTTGTCGCGAAGGTCCTTCAGTTTCTTGTTCAGGTCCTTCGACGCCTTGAGGACCGTGGCGTATTTCCCCGATCCGCGGCCCGCGGCATCCCCCTCTTCGGCGCCGCCCCGGAGATTCCTCTCCAGAGCCGTGATCTGCGACTGGAGGCTGTCGATCCGGTTGATCATCTCGTTTAATGCGGAGACGCCGTTTCGGACATCGAGTCCGGCGCGGGTCTGGGCGCGGAAGGCCTCCATGTCGTGGGGCATCCGCGGATCGGGAAGGACGGTCACCGTCTGAGTCTGGGTGTCGCCCTTGACCGTCACGGCGACCTTGTAGGTTCCCGGGACGACATCGGGCCCGCGGTTGGGCTCGAAGAACTCGTTGGGCGGCGCTTCCCTGGCCGTGGTGACGCGCTTGGGTCCCTCGTAGCGCGCGTTCCACACGTGGCGGTTGATCCCCTCCTTGGCCGGCGCGTACTGCGTCGCGACGGGATTTCCCTTCTCGTCCGTGATGACGATCTTCACCGCGTCGCGCCGCATCCGCTTCTGCTCGTCGGTCTGCTTGATCTCGGTCTTGACCCAGTAGTCGATCACCACGCCGTTGGGGGGATTCGGCGCCCAGTACCCGCCGGTGTTGAACCCGCCGCGGTTCCACTGCTGCAGCATCGCGGCCGGCGGAGACGGAAAGAGGTGAAACTCCTTGCCCTCGATCGAATCGGCCCACTCCTCGATCGGCGTGATGTTGTCGAGGATGAAGAGGCCGCGCCCGTGCGTGGCGACGACGAGGTCGTGCGAGGACGCGTGGAACTTGAGGTCCCAGACCGGGGTGGACGGGAAATTCGCCTTGAGCGGCTTCCAGGTCGCGCCGTTGTCCTGCGAGAAGAAGAGGCCCGTGCCGGTCCCCGCGACGAGGAACCCCTTCTTGTTCGGGTTCTCGCGGACGACGTAGCAGGTCGCGTCGTCGGGAAGGCCCTTCGCGATCGACGTCCAGGTGTCCCCGTAGTTCGAGGTCCTCCAGGCGTAGGGGTGGCGGTCGTCGAGCATGTGGCGGTCGCTGACGACGTAGGCGGTCCCGGGATCGGAGGCGGAGACGCCGATCTGGTAGATCCGCCCCCACTCCGGCATCCCCGGGATCTTCTTCGTGACGTTGGCCCAGTTCTTCCCGCCGTCGCGCGTGACGCTGACCTGGCCGTCGTCCGAGCCCGCCCAGATCACGTTTCCGTCCGCCGGCGCGATCTGCAGCGACAGGAGCGTCCCGTAGGTCTCGGCGCCCGAGAGGTCGTAGTGGATCGGGCCGCCGGAGACGACCTGCTTGGACTTGTCGTTGCGCGTCAGGTCGGGCGAGATCACCGTCCAGTGGCGGCCGCCGTCGGCGGACTTGAAGACGACGTTTCCGCCGAGGTAGACCTCGTCGGCGTTCTTCGAGGAGACCGCGATCGGAGAGGTCCAGTTGAACCGGTACTTCAACTCGGACGGGCTCATCTCCGAGACGCCCGAGAGATAGGGCCGGACGTTGTGGGAAAGGTGCGTCTTCTTGTCGAGCCGGTTGATGTTGCCGTTCTGCGAGTCCGAGTAGACGATGTTCGGGTCCGAGGGCGCCGG
>DATFWF010000029.1:0-12453 GCA_035259605.1 Thermoanaerobaculia bacterium | reverse complement strand
GGAACCTGTGGGTAACACCGTGAGGGTTCGAGTCCCTCCTTTCGCACCAATCCTCTTGAAACGACTTGCGGGATTCGCTCGGTCGGGTAATCCCGGGTGGCGGATTCAGAAGGGCGCGTCCCGGACGGGGCATGGCGCCTTTACACCATTCTGGTAGAATTACACCATGGCGCTCAACATCAAGGATCCCGAAACAGAACGCCTGGCAAAGGAAGTCGCGGAACTGACGGGAGAGAGCAAGACACGGGCAATCCGCTCTTCCCTTGCCGAGCGGAAGGAGCGCCTCTCCTTGCGGGGAACCAGACGCCACCGCCGCGAGGATCTTCTCCGCCTGCTTGAGGAAGAAATCTGGCCCTCGATCCCTCCGAGGCTCCTCGGGAAAAAGCTGTCCCGCCGCGAGAAGGAGAGGATCCTCGGATATGGACCGGAGGGCGTGTGATCCTCGACTCCTCGGCGGTCCTGGCGATTCTCTTCCGTGAAGCCGGCTTCGAGACCCTCTTCGAGAGGCTCGCGGCCGACTCGAATCCTGGGATCGGCTCGCCCACGCTGGCAGAGACCGGAATCGTTCTCGTCGCGAGACTGGGAAACAGCTCGAGGGGCCGGTTGACCTCGTTTCTGGCTCAGAGCGACGTGGCGATCGTTCCTTTCGGCGAGACGCACTGGCGCTCCGCAGTCGATGCCTTTCACCGCTTCGGCAAGGGCCGTCATCCCGCCGGCCTGAACTTCGGCGATTGCATGTCCTACGCGACCGCAAAGCTGGCCGATCAGCCGCTCCTTTGCGCCGGAGCAGACTTCGCGAAGACGGACCTGCGTCTTGCCTGACGAGTCAAGGCCAGATCGTTCCTGCGAAAGTGGCGGAACTGGTAGACGCGCCCGCCCGTCAGAACCGCGCGAGCTGGCTCGAAGTGTTCAGCGTGATCCAGAAGTTGACGCCGTCGCTGCAGGCGCCGTAGGGAGTGGTGCTCGCCCCCGTCCCGAAGGAGCCCAGTGCTGTCAGATCCGCCGCCTTCCAGAGAGAAACGGTGCCGCCGGGCTCGTTCGTCACCAGGACGCGTTGTCCATCGAACGCGGCCGTAGCAGGGCCGTCCAAGCCGTTGCCGGTCAGCGTCGCCACCACCGTTCCGTTCGAGGCCCGGACGACCGAGATCGAGCCGAAGGGGATATTTGGAACCCATATGTTGGTGCCGTCGAAGACGGGGTGCCGCGGGGAGGTACCGACCGTGACAGTCTGGAGGATGGCGCCGGCGCCGTCGAGCTTAAGAAGTGTCCCGGCACTTTCGTCCGTCACCCAGATGTGCGCCCCATCGTAGAGGGCGCCCAGAGGGTTCACGAATCCAGTCATGACCGTCGTTACCGTCCAGGGCGGTGAGGCGCCGGGTGTCACGATCGAGACCGACCCGGAAAAGTTTGCCGTCCAGATCCGCGACCCGTCGAAGGCGATCCCGACGGTACCGTTCCCGAGGTTGCTCGCGACGGTCGTGACCGCCCCGGCCGCCTGGCGCGGGTCGATCCGGAAGAGCTGCCCGGAACTCGAGTTTCCCGTGACGAAGACGCGGCCCATCGCCACTAGCACGCCGTACGCAGCAAACGCTCCGGTCCACGTCTCCAGCAGCTTGCCGTCGCTGCCTCGCACGCGCGAGACCGTGCCGCCACCGCCGAAGTTCGCCACCCACAGGTCCGCCCCGTCGGATTCGACGAGCCTGGGCGTGCTGCCGACCGCCGTGAGTCCCAGGACGCCGCTGCTCTGGGGTGTCCAGAACTGCTTCAAGGCCGCCCGCCGGCCGCCCCGCTGCAGAGTCCGGTCGACCGTGCGCGACAAGAACGCCGCCATTTGCGTCCGCGTCACGTTGCCCGCGGGGTCGTAGGTCGTCGCCGTCGTCCCGGTCGTGATCGCCGCGTAATACACCTCCAGGACGAAGGGACAGAAGGCGTCGTTGGCGGTGTCGGTGAAGGGGCCGCAAGCGCCAAGCAGGGCGCCCGTCCCGCCCCCCAACAGAGCCGTGAATGCGATCGAGACACTGGCGAGGACACGTCGGCCTGGATTGAACGTTTGCATGGCAGACCTCCCTGAGCGGGGAGGCTACGCCCTCGCCTCCTGCCTCTCAAGACAGGCCTCTGGCGCAGGAGAGTCTCGAGACCTTCGCCCTCCTTGCCTGTGGGCCGCCGGCTCGGCCGTCCCTTGAGGCGCGTCCGGTAACCGCGTAGCCTCCCGCTTCAAGGAGGTCCTATGAAATCGTTCCGGTTCGGACGGCGTGCCCTCACGCCTCTTTTCGTTGCGTTCGCCGTCTGGCTCGGGGGAGGGACGAGCGCGCTTTTCGGCGACTGCGGCCCGTTCACCGACGTCACCACGTTCTGCTCGAACGTCCTGGAGGTCTTCTACCTGGGGATCACGACCGGGACGACGGCAACGACCTACGATCCAACGAGCAACGTGTCTCGGCTCCAGATGGCGATCTTCCTATCGCGCTCGGCCGACAGGCTCCTTCAGCGCGGCAGCCGCCGGGCGGCGCTGAAGGTCTTCTGGACGCCGCAGAACGACGCGGTCCTCGGGAAAACACTCATAGGCGGCACCCCCACGCTCGTCGAATCGGACGGGGCAGATTTATGGGTGTCAAACTTCGGCGGTACGGTTTCGCGGGTGCGAGGCAGCGACGGGAAGCTGCTGGAGACCTGGACGGGAGCCGCCAATGCCGCCGGGGTGGCCATTGTGACGGGGCACGTCATCGTCACGGGATTCGCCACCCCTGGCAAGCTCTATCAGATCGACCCCACCCAGTCGGCTGGGGCAGTGACGACGGTCGCGACAAACCTGGGGAGTGGCCCTTGGGGGGCGGCTTTCGACGGGTCACGGATCTGGACGGCGAATTTCGGCGGTTCGGTCTCGATCGCGACTCCTGCCGCTGCCCCTCCCTGGTCCGTTTCCACGATCACGACGGGGTTCTCGAAACTTCGAGGGGTCCTCTACGACGGAGCGAACGTGTGGGCGACGGATGAGATGGCCGGGACCCTCTTGAAGCTCGACGGCGCCGGCGCCATCCTACAGACGGTCACGGTCGGCTCCTCGCCTTGGATCCCCGTATTCGACGGCACGAATATCTGGGTGCCGAACCGTGCCTCCAGCTCTGTCTCGATTGTCCGAGCCTCCGGCGGAGCGCTGCTGGCGACTCTGACCGGCAACGGATTGGCGGCTCCTGAGGTGGCCGCGTTCGACGGCCAGCGGATTCTGGTCACGAACAATGCCGGCGACAGCGTCTCGCTCTGGAAGGCGGCGGACCTCACTCCTCTGGGGTCGTTCGGCGCGGGACAGTTCAGTGGTCCCGAAGGGGCTTGCAGCGACGGCGTCAACTTCTGGGTCACGCAGAGCAACGTCGGCAGCCGTCTGCTCCGGTTCTGAACTGCTGCGGGACGGGAGGCTTCAGTCCGGGATCTCTTCGAAGTGGCCGAGGGAGGTGTTCTTTCGGACCCGGTTCCAGGGGAAGCAGCGGCCGTTCATGGCGATGGAGACTCCCGGCGGGAGGACCTGGACGAAGGAGAGGGCGCTTCCGAGGTTGAAGAGGCCGTCGGAGCTGCCGAAGGCGTAGGGGACCATCGCGCCGGTCAGGACGATCGTCTTGTCCGGTGCTCCCGCCGCGAGGACGCGGGCGGTCTCGACCATCGTGTCGGTGCCGTGGGTGATCACGATCTTTTTCTCGGAAGCCTGCCGGCAGTTGGCGAGGATCGTCTGCCGGTCGGCGTCGCTCATCTCCAGGCTGTCCACCATCATCACGGTCCGCACGGCGACGTCGAGGCGGCACCTGCCGAGCCGCAGCATCTCCTGGACGTGGGTTTCCTTGAAGTAGAGCCTGCCGGACAGCTCGTCGTATTCCTTGTCGAACGTCCCGCCGGTGATCAGAAGCCGTATGGTCAAGCGGATCCCCCTTTCGCCGCGAAAACCATACAGGACTCCGCGGCCCGTGGGCCGTCGCGCAATTCCGATCTCGAGGCGGATTCCGGGCGGCCGGCCGGGATAGACTGCGGGAAGGGGTTGTCGTGGGTCGGAGCATCCTGCGAGCTTCGGCGGCGGTTTTTGTCGCGGTTCTAGGCGGTGCGGGAAGCGCGATGGTCGGAGTCTGCGGACCGTTCACCGACGTCGCGGCCGACTCGTTCTGTCCGTTCGTGCTGGAGATCTTCTACCTGGGAATCACGACGGGGACGACTCCCACCACCTACGATCCCACCGCGACCGTGTCCCGGCTTCAGATGGCGGCGTTTCTCTCGCGGACGGTGGACGGGGTTCTGCTGCGGGGAGGCCGCCGCGGGAGCCTCGGCCAGTTCTGGACCACGCAGAACTCCACTGTTCTGGGACTGACGACGGTCGGATCGAACCCGCAAGGGGCGAAATCCGACGGGGCGGACATCTGGGTTGCGTGCGATGGCGACGACACGGTTTCCCGCGTGCGCGGAAGCGACGGGAAACTCCTGGAGACATGGACGGGGGCCACCCTGGCTACTGGCGTTCTGAGCGCGATGGGGAAGGTCTTCGTCACCGGGCAGGGGACACCGGGTCTGCTCTATCGGATCGACCCGAGCCTTCCGGCGGGAGTCGTCACCACGGTCGCGAGCAGTCTCGGTACCAACCCCCGCTTCGCCACCTTCGACGGGGCGCGGATCTGGACAGGAGGCTCCGGGGTCTCGATCGTCACGCCGGGAGCGACGATTCCGTGGACGGTGACCGTGGTCACCTCGGGGTTCCAGTTCCTGATCGGGATCATCTTCGACGGATCGAACGTCTGGGTTGCCGATCAGGGCGCGGGCGAGCTCTTCAAGCTCGACGCGAGCGGCGGCATCCTCCAGACGGTGACGATCGGCTTGCAGCCATGGGGAGCGGTCTTCGACGGATCGAACATCTGGGTTGCCAACAGCGCGACGCCCTCCGTCAGCGTCGTTCGCGCCTCGACCGGCGCCGTCCTGGCGACGCTGACGGGCAATGGCCTGGACGTGCCCTACGGAGGCGCCTTCGACGGGCGGAGGGTCCTCTTCGCCAACGTGGGAGGGGGCAGCATCTCGCTCTGGAAAGCGGCAGATCTGACTTCGCTTGGCAGTTTTTCGACGGGCGGCAGCAGCTTTCCGTACGACGCCTGCAGCGACGGGACGAACTTCTGGATTCCTCTTCTCGGGCCCAACCAGCTCGCCCGGTTCTGACGGTCGGAAAGCTCGTGCGCTTCTGAGAGGCGGGCAGGTCAGTTCGGCTTGACCGACTCCGTGACCGACTTGAGGAGATCCTCCTCCCCGAACGGCTTGCTCAGGAATCGCTCGAAGCCCAGCCTCCGGGCCTCGCTCTGGCCCTGCCGGTCTCCCGTGATGACCAGGACGGGGACGTCGGAGAGCCCGATGCTCTCGAGTTGGCGGCGGCGGAACTCCAGGCCGTCCATCACCGGCATGTGCAGGTCGAGGAGAACCAGCGCCGTCGGGCGTCCCGACTCGAGGGTCGCCAGCGCTTCCTCTCCGTTGGCGGCAATGACGACCTCGAAGCCCGCCCTGTCCAGGACGTCGAGAAGCGTCTCGCGCAGGTCGTTGTCGTCTTCGACGACCAGGATCAGTTTTCGCATTTTCGATCCTCCAGCAGAGTAACGTTTAGACGATCCGCGGGCGATAAGGTGTACGCCTCATTTTTCCGCGCGGAGCGAACGTTCCGGCATCCCTGTTAACGCCGGATTAAGCCGGGGCGGCCGCGCCGTAAGATCGGGCGGGACCTGGCGCCCCGGCCTATGACGAAATCGTCAATCACTCGAGCGATTTGGCTGGCTTTCGCAGTTCTGCCGTCCTCGAGCCTGGGATACGCCGCCGGATCGAGCCTCGTCTATTCGACGTACGTCGGCGACGGTGCGGAAGACGCCCTCGAGGCCGCCGACGCGACCGCTGGATCCGCGAAGTGAAGGCTAGAAGTTCCGCGGGCTGCCCGGTTTTCCGGTGAGATAACCCGTCAGTTCCCCGAGCGACCAGACCGTGTTCAGGAAGGCGAGCCACGGCAGCGCCCGGAGGAATCGGCGCCGCCAGGGTGTGAGCGCTCGCAACGCCGCGCGTGCGGTCAGTAAGAACGGGAGAAGCAGCGAGGCCGCGGCGAAGAGAAGGCGAACTCCCGCCCTGTCCCTCGCGACGCGGTCGGCAGCGTAGCAACGTCCGTAGTGGAACCGCTGAAGGATCGCCCGCGCGCGCCCCATCGTGTTTCGGAACACGACGCTCGCCGGACAGAGAAAGAGCCGCCGCCCCTCGCGCACCCATCTTTCGTGAAGCAGGGTCTCCCAGGCTCCCGAGTCCAGAAGGTCGGACGCTTGCTCGAGCGCTTCCCGCTTGTAGGACAGATTCGCGCCCGGCAGCCTCTTCACGGGCTCCTCGGCGACGGGCGGCGCGAAGAGACCGTATTCGGAAAAGTAGAGTCCCAGGTCGAAGCTCGAAGCCAGTTGGCCGATGCCGACCGGCCCGCCGATGGCCGGGGCTTCGGGATGACGCGCATGGGCGGCGAGGAGGGTTTCGCACCAGGCCTGCTCCGGGACGCACCGCGCCTCGACGGCGGCCACGACGTCTCCGCTCGACTTCCGAAAGGCTGCCCACCGAAGCCGCGGAACCGTGACGAGATCGGGAAGGTGGAGAAAACGAACCGCCGGGAAAAAACGCGCGAGCGCCGTCGAGGGATCCATCGCGGAGCCGTCCGCGACGAGGATCTCTTCGGCGAGAGGCTGCCGCGCCAGCGATTCGAGGCAGGAGCGCAGGCTCTCGGGCGATTCGTACGATGTGACGACGACGGAGAGCCGCATCAGCCGGAGCGGAACCGAAAAACGGTTCGCACGGGCTTCGAGGTCACGACGAGCAGGCCGATCGACGCTCCGACGGCCGCCTTCACGCCGAGGACGATCGGTGCGTTGGACGGGAAGTCGTTCGCGACCTCGCCGAGCACCGACATCGCAGCGAGTGTCAGCACCGGGAGCCAGCCCGCGGCCACCGGGATCGCCATCCCGTGTGTCTTCCAGATCCTCCAGGACGTCAGGGCGAAGACCAGGAGCCCGTTTCCGAGGAACGCGAGCGCCACGCCGTGGAGGCCGATCCGCGGGACGAGCGCCAGGGACGCCAGCGCGATGAAAGCGTCGCCGATCATCGAGATGACGACGTGGGTCCCGATCTGGTCGAGGCCGATCAGCAGCGCCTGGTTGACTCCCGCGAGAAGCTGGACCGTCTCGGCGATCACGAAGAGGTACGCGACGGCGGCCGCCTCGAAGAATTTCGAGGAGTAGAGGATCCCGATCAGCAGGTGCGGGAAGAGCAGGATCGGGAGCGCCACCACTCCGGTCGCCAGCGAGAAGGCGCGCAGGAAGTCGATCGCCCCGTGGAACTTCTCCCGCTCGTCGATGCGCCGGTTCATCAACGGCGTCAGGAAAAGGGAGTTGGACGACCGCATCAGCGTCACGAGGGCGAGGGCCGGGCCCAGCGCCGCCTGGAGAATCCCCGCGGCGTGGAAGTCGCCGGCCTGGACGACGGCGTAGCGGGACACGAGGTACCCGAGCGGCGTCGTGAAGGAGACCGCGTAGATCGCGGCGGCGAAGCGCAGGATCGCCTTGTGGGCCTTGAGCTCCTCGATCAGGCGGACGCGAGGTCCCGCGAGCGAGAGCTTCTCGGTTCGCGAGAGGTAGATCAGGCCGCCGGCCGCGACGAGTACCCACGCGGTAACGGTCCCGATGTAGAAGCCGGGAAGCCGCGCCGCGAGGATCCCGGCGCCGCAGCAGACGGCGAGCGCGGCGGCGGTCCACAGTCCCATCAGCGCCGACGCGTGGGTTCGCCGCGCCGCGGCGATCGCGTTGGTGAGAAGTCCGGCCAGGTTCGTCGCGGGGATCGCGAGAAGCGCGAGCCGAACCAGCGCCTGCGATCCGCTGACTTTGGGCCCGAGGACCTGCGGCCAGAACGACACGACGGCGATGGCCAGGCCGGACCCGGCGATCGACA
Source organism: Thermoanaerobaculia bacterium (assembly GCA_035259605.1). Taxonomy (GTDB): domain Bacteria; phylum Acidobacteriota; class Thermoanaerobaculia; order UBA5066; family Gp7-AA6; genus JAWOLE01. The sequence continues at coordinate 4,479 of DATFWF010000029.1, read as the reverse complement.
CGAGGAGAAGGGCCCGCAGGAAGGCGGCGTACTGCCGGGCGAACGCCTCGTGGCTCTCGCTGTGGGCGGCGGAAAGGAACTTGACCGCCGCGTAGGGGAGGGAGAAGGTGCTGACCTGCGTGACGAGCGCGACGACCTGGTCCACGACGCTGATCGTTCCCACCCCCACCGGCCCGACCGTGACCGCGGTGATCTTCGATCGGACCAGGTAGAACGCCATCGTCCCGGCCTGGATGATCCCGATCGTCAGGATCGTCCGCAGGACCGGCGCCGAGACGATCTCCCGCGGAACTTCGGAGGGGATCGGCGCGGGAGCGGCCGGAGGGACGCCCGCCGGGAAGGTCCCGTCGCCTTCGGCCGGAACGACGGCGGCGATGTCCGCCGGGCCCGCTTCCTCCTCGGGAGGCTTCACGCCCGTTCCGTCAGGAGGACCCCGAGCCGCGAGGCGACGTCGGCCGGATCGTGCGTGGCGCGGTACCAGGCGATCGTGCGCCGGAGCCCTTCGCGGAAGGAGGTCGCCGGCTCCCAGCCGAGGAGCGCCCGCGTCCGGGTCAGGTCCGCCGCGCGGGAGTAGACGCCGACCGGCTTCGACGTGTCGAAGCGGATCTCCCGGGGAGTGAAGCCGGACTCTTCGAAGACCATCCGGGCGGCCTCGAGGATCCGGATGTGATCGCCGGTTCCGATATTGACGGCCGACCCGTCCTCCACGCGCTCGGCTGCCCGCACCAATCCGTCCACGATGTCGCCGACGTAGGTGAAGTTGCGATCCTGCTGCCCGTCTCCCCAGATCTCGTACGGATCCATCCGGATGAACGCCTTGGCGATCAACGCGATGACGGCGTGGGTCTCGTTTTCGCGCTCGCCGTACGCCGTGAAGAGGCGGCAGGAGACCGACTTCAAGCCGTGCTGCGTGCGGTAGGCGGACAGGGTCATCTCGCCCATCAGCTTGGCCCAGCCGTACTCGCGGTCGGCCGCGGCGCCGCCGTCGCGAAATGGGTCCGCCCATTTCTCCTTCAGGAAGAGGGCCCCCCCTTCCTCCGGCTTCGCCTGGTATCGGACGGGATAGACGCAAGCGGAGCTCGCGAAGCAGACCCGCTCGACGCCGCCGCGCCACGCGGCGTCGAAGACGGTCGAGTCGAGCGCGAGGTTGGAAGCGCAGTCGGCCGGGTGCGTGTCGATGAACCCGCGCCCGCCGTGCGAGGCCGCGAGGTGAAAGACCGCGGCGGCTCCCTCGCACGCCTGCCGCGCGAAGGAACGGTCGCGGAGGTCTCCCTCGAGGAACTCGATCCGGTCGGCGACCGCGGCGAGGTTCTCCCGCCTGCCGGAGGAGAGGTCGTCGGCTACCCGGGTTTGCGCCCCGAGCGACACGAGCTTCTCGACGAGGTGGCTGCCGATGAAGGACGCGCCACCCGTCACCAGGACTCTCTCGTCTCTCCAGAACCTCATCGTTTGGTCAGCGCCTCGCGATACACGGCAATCGTCTCCTTCGCGACCCGATCCCAGGAAAAGCGTCCGACAGCGTATCGCGCAAGCGCCGCGGGGTCGAAGCTCCCGCGGTTGCGGAGGACTTCCTCGATGCCGCGGGCCAGCGCCTCCGGATCCTCGGGGGGAACCAGGACTCCGGTTTCGCGCGTCACGATCTCCTCGGGCCCGCCGCAGCGCGTCGCCACCACCGGCGTCCCCGACGCGAGCGCCTCCACGAGAACGGCGCCGAAGGTCTCCCGGCGGCTCGGGAGAACGAGGATCGAGGATTCGCGCAGCAGCCCGGCGACCTCTTGCGGAGGTTTTCCTGGAGCGAAGGTGATCCGATCCGAGAGACCGAGCTCCGCCGCCCTCGCGCGCATCCGGTCGGCCTGGATCCTCTTGTCGCGATAACCGTCGTCACCGACGAGGAGGAAGCGGATTTCCGGGTCCTTCCGGGCGAGCCTGGCCGCCGCTTCGATGAGAACGTCCACGCCCTTGGCGCGCGTCCGGTACCCCACGTAGAGAACCCGCGGAGGCCCCGAGTCGGGATGCGCGCGCGGGAAGAAGGTCTCCGGGTCCACGCCCACCGGGATCACGCGAACGTCGTGGCGGGGGCCCATGAAGCTGACGATCTGCCTGCGCACCGCGTCGCTGACCGCGATGTGCGCGGCCAGGCCTCCCTGTGCCCCGAGTGTCTGGCGGCGCACGAGAGGGTAGTCGTCGAGCCAGGGATGCTGGAAGGCGTGCTCGGTCACGATCGCCGGGATGCCGAGACGGCGCGAGAGGCGAGCCGCCACGACGCCGTCGGGATAGCCAAACTGCGCGTGAACGAGATCGAAGCGGCGCTCCCGGTGGATTCGGGCGGTGAGGCGGCGGATGGCGAGGTCGTAGCGGACCGCTTCGGTCGAGTGAAAGAGATAGCCCGGCCCGGCGAGGAAACGAGGATGGAGAACTTCGACCGATCCGTCACGCCTCGACGGCTCGACCTTTCGGAAGCGTGAGTACTCCTCCGGCCCGGGCAGCGGCGGCCACCACGGCACGGGCGCGATGACGGTGACGTCGCATTCCCCGCCGAGATGGCGGGCCAGCCACTGGACCCACAATCCAAGGCGCGGAAAGACCGAGTTCGGGTAGTTGCGCGAGAGAAGGAGGACGCGGAGCCTCGAGGGCGCGCTCATCGCTGGTTGGCCACCGCTTCGAGGTCCGAGAGGATCCTCTCCGCCGTCACCCTCCAGGTGATCCCCGCGGCGCGGGCGAGCCCCTTCTCTCGCAGCGAGCGGCGAAGCCCGGAGTCGCCGATCAGCTTCTCCAGCCCCGAGGCGAGGTCTTCGACCGAGCTCGTCGCAACCAGGTGCGCGGCGCCGGACGCGAACTCCGGGATGCTCCCTTGCGACACGCTCACGACCGGGGTTCCGCACGCCATCGCCTCGACCACCGGGATCCCGAAGCCTTCCGCCGCGGTCGCCGGGAAGACGAACACCTCGGCCGCGCTGTACAGGGCCGGCAGGTCCCGGTGCTCGACGAAATCGTGATGGACGACGGCATCCCCGACTCCCTCTCGCGCGGCGATCCCGGCGACGTTCAGGCCCAGGTAGTCGGGGCCGGCCAGGACGAGCCGGTGAGGTGCACCTTTGCGGCGCAGCCGCGCAAACGCCGCAACCAGGTTCGGAATCGAGTGCCGCCGCGCAAGCTTCCCGACGAAGAGGATGAACGGACCATCCGAGCCGGAATACCGGCGCCGCGCCGCCTCGAGGATTTGAGGGTCCCCGATAGGAATGAAGAGCCGGCTCGGAGCGAGCCAGGCGACCGAGACGCGTTCGGGCGGAATCCCGTAGCTCTGCACGATCCGAAGCTTGACGGCTTTCGAGCACGCGAAGACGCGGTCGGCCCGGCGAGCGCTCGCGCGGTAGAGGCGCTCGTACGCCCGCGAGCGGAACCATTCGTAGGTCAACGGCCGGTTCTCGGATGGCCCCAGGTTCATCACCGCGCACTTGCCGGGATAACGGAGGGGCAGGGTGTAGGAGGGGGAGAAGAAGATGTCCACCTCGGCGGCGCGGCCCGGCAGGTACGCGTTCTCCCAGAGCGGATCGGGGACGGAGGGTCCTCCCACGCGGGTCTCGAAGGCGTCGAGGGGAAAGATCACACGCGCCGGATCGATCGGCGCCGGCGAATAGAGGATCACTCTCTCGAAGGGGAGCTTCATCCGGCTCCACTCCTCGAGGACGCATTCGGCGAAGCGGCCGACGCCGGTGAACGGGCGTGTCAGCCGGACCGCGTTGATGCCGAGCTTCATGCTTTGCGCAGGACCACGTCCCATTCGGGGACGATCCAGCGGAGCGCATTCTTGAACAGGGAAAGCCGCGAGGCGACCCGGTAGATCTTCGCGGCGGCGCGGCGAGCCGGGGAAAATCCGGCGAGGTCGCCGTCGGAGAGAAGCGGCAGGCGGATCTCGCGCGAGGCGAAGTTCGGCGTCAGCAGGCGGTCGAGCTCACCTCGGGATCGGAGCACGATGTGCTCGAAGCTCGCGCGGCGCCTCCATCGGACGTACGGCGCCTGCCAGGCTCTCGGCAGATACCCGACGCCCAGGAGGTTCACGTGAGGCTCGGGGGCCGCGGAGAAGCGGTTGACGGTATTCAGGAAGAAAAAGCCGCCGGGTTTGAGGACTCGCGCGGTCTGCTCGAGGAGCATCTCGGGAATCCTGGCGAATTCGAGAGTCCCGAGCGAAAAGGCGGAGTCGAAGTATGCATTGGGAAAGGGCAGGGCCTCGGCGCAGCAGCACACGAGCGCAGGCTCCGGGAGCCCCCTGTCCCGGAAGCGCCGGCGGGAGAGATGAAGCCATCGCATCGCGATGTCCACGCCGACGGCGTGCTCGAAGCGTCCCGACACGGCCGCGAGAAGGTTGCCGGTGCCCGACCCGATGTCGAGAACCGTCGCCCTTCCCGGGTCGGGCAGCCCCGCCTCCGCGGAAACGGACAGGAGCCGCCCCGCTCTGTCCTCTCCTCGCAACGCGCTCTC
>DATFWF010000028.1:0-17705 GCA_035259605.1 Thermoanaerobaculia bacterium | reverse complement strand
CCGCCGCTCTCCTCCTCGCAGCGCTGCTGTCGCGCGCCGCGCCGATCGCCGGTTTTCCCTTCCCGGGCTTTGCCGCGGTCGCGCTGGTCGTCGCGGCGCTGGCGCTGTCCGCGCCGATCCTCGTCCGGCTCGTTTCCCGCGGGGCTGCCCCGCTGCTGGCGCGCCTTCTCGGGCCGCCCGGGCGCCTGGCCGCCGGCTTCTTCGGCGGCGCGCTCGCCCGCAACGCGATCGCCGTCGCCGCGATGGCGATGGCCCTGGGGATGACGCTCGCGATGATCGTGACGGTCGCCTCGCTGCGCGAGACGCTTCGCGTCTGGGTCGAGTCGACCCTCCGCTCGGACCTCTGGATCAAGGCGCAGGCCGGACGCGGGCGCGGCCTCGTCGGGGATCTGCCCTCCGACGTCATTCCCTTTCTGGCCGCGGTTCCCGGAGTCGAAGCGGTCGATCCCTTCCGCGCGCGGGACGCGGTGGACTCCGCCGGCCGGCCGTTCACCATCGGATCCGGCGACTTTCGCATCGTCGCCCGCGCGGGAGGCGTGCCGCTGCTGGACGGCCGCGACCCGCGCTCCGTCGCCCGGGAAGCGCGGGAGAGGGACGAAGCGCTCGTCTCGGAGCCCTACGCGAGGCGTTTCGGCGCAGGAAAGGGAGAGGCGGTCGTCCTCTCGACGCCGAAAGGGAGCCGGTCCTTCCGGGTCGCCGGCGTCTATCGCGACTACTCCAACGACCGCGGGACCGTGATGCTCGACCGGGACCTCTACCTCTCGCTCTTCGACGACCCGCGCGCAACGAGCGCCGCCATCCTCGCGGCTCCGGGCACGGACCCCGAGGAGCTCCGGCGCAGGATCCTCAAGCTCGCCGCCGGGCGCTACGCTCTCTCGATCACGACGAACCGCGAGCTGCGCCGGGACATCCTGGCGATCTTCGACAGGACGTTCGCCGTCGCCCGCGGCCTCGAAGCGATCGCCATCGGGGTCGCGATCCTCGGAATCGCCAACGCCCTGACGGCGTCGGCCGTCGAGAGGCGGCGCGCGTTCGGGCTCCTCGCGGCGGTGGGCGCCGCGAGGGTGCAGATCCGTCGCTCCGTCCTGATCGAGGCCGGGCTGACCGGCGCTGCGGCGACGGCCGCGGCGGTCGGAGCGGCGGCGGCGTTCTCCTACCTGCTTCTCGCCGTCATCAACCCCCAATCCTTCGGATGGACCGTCGCGGTCACGGTTCCCGCCGGGCGCCTCGCCGCCGCGGCCCTCGCCGTCTTCGGAGCCTCGGTGCTGGCGGGGATTTTTCCCGGGTCCATCGCGTCCGGCGTCTCGCCGGCCTCGGCGCTGCAAGAAGAATGATGGCGAGCCGGAGAATCTATTCGCGGCTGGCTCTGATCACCTCGGTCCTGCTGATCGCCGGTGCGGCCGATCGAAGCGAAGTCGCGTTCCCGCGCGACCATGGCGCGCACGCGGATGCGGGGATCGAGTGGTGGTACTACACGGGGCACCTGCGGGACGCTGCGAAGAAGGAGTACGGGTTCGAGCTGACGTTCTTCCGGGTTCGCGAGCTGTCGCTGGCGCACTTCGCGTGGACGGACGTCTCCGGCAGGAAGTTCCGATACGAGGAGAAGGCGCACCTGATCCTGCCCGGCATCGCCGACGCCGAGGCGGGGAGGCTCTCGGTGTCCAACGAGACCTGGTCGGCGAAGGAATCCGGCGGCGCACACCAGCTCCACGCGTCGGGCCGGGACTGGGAGCTGACGCTGTCGCTTGCTCCGGCGGGGCCCCCGGTGATCCACGGCGAGGGCGGGACCTCGAGGAAGGGCCCGGCCGACGCCGACTACTCGCATTACGTTTCGATTCCGAGGCTGGGCGCGTCGGGAACGATGCGGAACGGATCGGTCACGGAGAAATTGACCGGGACGGCTTGGTTCGACCACGAGTGGGGCCCCGGAGGGCTGCCGGCGGGCATTGCGGGCTGGGACTGGTTCGGGATCCAGCTCGACGGGGGCGGCGAGCTGATGCTCTACCGGATGCGCGCGAAGGACGGCTCGGCGACGCCCTTCTCCTCGGGAACGTGGGTGCCGAAGGAGGGGCCGCCGAGGTTCCTGCGATGGCGTGACGTCTGGCTGGCGGAGACCGCGACCTGGAAGTCTCCGAAAACGGGAGCGCGCTACCCGTCTGCGTGGAAGATCGCGGTGGCGCCGGCGGGCCTCGAGGTCGCGGTCACCCCTGTGTTACCCGACCAGGAGCTGGTGACCGAGCAGTCCACCGGAGTCATCTACTGGGAAGGTGCCTGCCGGGTCCAGGGAACGCGCAACGGCCAGCCGGTGACTGGCCGCGCCTATGCTGAGTTGACCGGTTACGCCCGTCCCGACGTCCCCGGCTTTGCCCCGTGACGCTTATGGAGTCTTGGGCTTGGCGCCCTTCTCCTGGGTTTCCAGCGTCACCAGGAAGGTCTTCGCCTTGTCGAAGTTGCGGTACACCGAAGGGAACTTGATCGTGAACGTGTCCCGCTCCCCCTTTCCGAGAGAGCCGAGCTTCACGCCTCCGCTGCCGGCCGCGACCATGTGCCCGTCCTCGTCGAAGACCACCACCGCAACTCCGACCTCGTAGGAGAGGAAACCGTTGTTGTCCACGCGAGCTACGGCTTTGGCCGTCGAGAACTGAGTCGGCGGGACCTGGCTCCCCAGGTCGAATTGGATCGAGGACACGACGATCCGGTCCACCTCGACGTGGACGTCCTGCGCCCCCTGGACCGGGCTCCAGTCGTATTTCTGGGTCGCCTGGCCCGCCCGGAGCGGTGCCGCGACAAGAAGCGCCGCGAGAAAGGAGAACCGTTTGACCATCAACACACCTCCGAAAGGCAGGGTAGCACCAAGGCCGGGAATCAGAAATCGGAAACCGGAAGAAGGCGAGGTACCGTCCTCGATCGATTTCCGATTACCGATTCGCGATTTCCGGCTTCGTTCTCAGGCGGCTGTGCCGGTAGCCGTAGAGGAAATAGACGACCATTCCCACCGCGAGCCAGGCGACGAAGCGCCACCACGACGGCTGCGGCAGGTAATAGATGATCCCGACGCAGCAGACGATCCCGGCGACCGGGAGCAGCCACGGGCCGAAGGGAACGCGGAACGGGCGCTCGCGGTCCGGCTCGCGGTAGCGCAGGATGATGATCCCGACCGAGATCAGGATGAACGCGAACGCCGTCCCGATGTTGGTCAGGTTCACCATCTCGTCGAGCGACGTGAAGGCCGCCGTCACGCCGACGCCCACGCCGGTCAGGATCGTTGTCACGTGCGGCGTGCGGAAGCGCGGGTGGACCTTCGCGAAGACGGGGGGAAGCAGCCCGTCGCGCGCCATCGAGAAGAAGATGCGGGGCTGGCCGAGCTGGAAGACCAGCAGCACCGCGGTGTGCGCGACCACGGAACCGAACGCCACGACGCCGACCATCCAGTTGGGCATCGCGGCGAACTTCATGGCGAGAGTCAGCGGCTCGGCCTGCTCGGAGGAGAGCGTCGCCTTCAGCGCCGGGTACGGGATCATCCCGGTGAAGACGAGCGCGACGACGATGTAGACGAGCGTGCAGACGACGAGAGACCCGATGATGCCGATCGGCATGTCGCGCTTCGGGTTGCGGCACTCCTCGGCGACCGTCGAGACCGCGTCGAACCCGATGTAGGAGAAAAAGATGATCGCCGCGCCCGACGCGATGCCGCCGAAGCCGTTCGGGGCGAACGGCGTCCAGTGCGCGGGCTTGACGTAGCGGAAGCTGACGAAGACGAAGAAGCCCAGCACGACGAGCTTGATCGCGACCATCCAGAAGTTGAAGCTCGCCGACTCCCGGATCCCCCAGACCAGCACGATCGTGATCGCCGCGACGATCCCCATCGCGAGGATGTTGAAGACGATCGGGATGCCGAGGACGTGCGGCGCCGCCGCCACGACCTGCGGCATCTTGTCGGCCGCGGTCGTGTAGTCGATCGTCAGCCAGCGCGGCATGTGGATGCCGAGCCCGTCGAGCAGCGTGTTGAAGTAGTTCGCCCACGAGATCGCGACGGCCACGTTGCCGATCGCGTATTCGATGATCAGGTCCCACCCGATGATCCACGCCAGCAGCTCCCCGAGGGTGCCGTAGGCGTACGTGTAGGCGGACCCCGAAACCGGCACCATCGACGCGAACTCGGCGTAGCACAGCGCGATGAAGCCGCACGCGACGGCGGTCAGGACGAAGGAGAGGACCAGCGCCGGCCCGGCCCCGGGCCTGGCGGAGTCTCCCGCCGCCGCGGTCCCGATCGTCGCGAAGATGCCGGCTCCGATGATCGCCCCGACGCCGAGCGCGACGATGTTCCACGGACCCAGGGCGCGGCGAAGCTGGTGCTCGGGCTCCTCGGTTTCCGCGACGAGCTCGTCGAGCGGCTTGGTCCGGAAGAGTCTCTGGAGCGGCGTCAAACGGCGAGCAGGATAAACCACCTCGCTCAGAGCACGGTCCGGATGCGCCCGGGAAGCTCGTCCAAACGGGCGAGCCGCTCGGAGACCTCGGGGTGGCGGCCGGCCCGGTCGAGGAGGAGCGCGGAGAGGCCCGCGCCGCGCGCGCCTTCGTAGTCCTCGACGAGCGAGTCGCCGACATGGAGGGTCTCGCCTGCGGCGACTCCGAGCCGGCGGCAGGTGCGAAGGAAGATCTCGGCGTCGGGCTTGCCTGTCTCCTCGATCGCCGAGACGGAGATCTGCCGGAAGCGGCGCGAGAGGCCGAGGTCTTCCAGGAGCGCCGGCAGGTGGGAATCCCAGTTGGAGACGACCGCAAGGACGTAGCTTTCCGACTCGAGCTGCGCGAGCGTCCCCGCGACGTCGTCGTACACCGCCCACGACCCGGGATCGCGGAAGTGGGCGGCGAGACGGGCGAAGACCTCCGGCGAGACCGTGCCGCCGTCCAGATGCCCGCGCACCCGGTTCAGGAAGCTCCTCCAGAACTCGGGCTCTCCCCGCACGCCGCCGTAGCGGTCGCCCGCTTTCTCGGCGTGGACCTCCTCCCACGCCCGCGCCAGCGCGGAGAAGAGCTCCTCGTCGGAAAACCTCGCTCCGGAAGCGGAGAACTCCCGCGCGTAGACCTCCTCGACGGGAGGATCCGGATGGAGCAGGGTGGCTCCGGCGTCGAAGAAGACCGCCCGAATGCCGGGCCTCCCGTCAGGCACGAGTCTCCCTGGCGCGAAGGGCGAACAGGGCCACGCCGAGAAGCCCGGCCACGAAAACCCCAACCCCTTCCCGAAGGCCGGGCGGGCGGTAGTCGAAGACGATTCGATGAGTCCCGCCGGAAGCGGCGCCGCCGGCCCGGCCCCTCACCGCATGACCTGTCCGCCGTCGATCGTGATGGCCTGGCCGGTGACGGATTTCGCTTCGTCCGAGGCGAGGTACGCGGCGAGGCCCGCGACCTCCTCCGGATCGAGGATGCGCCCGAGGGGCGCCATCTTCGCCGCCTTCTGCCTCCCCTCTTCCTCGTCCCCGTCCTTCGTCAGGCGGCGGAACCCCTCGCGCGCCATGTCCGTCTCGACCCAGCCCGGGACGAGCGCGTTGACCGTGATCTGCCGGGGCGCGAGCTCCAGGGCGAGGGCCCTCGTCAGCCCGACGACCCCGTGCTTGGACGCGACGTACGCGCCCATCCCGGAAACGCCGAACCGGCCGAGCACCGAGGAGAGATTCAAGACCCGGCCCCCCGAGGACAGGAACGGCGCCGCCTCGCGGGTGAGGCGGAAGACCGCGGTCAGGTTCGTCGCGAGGATGGCGTTCCAGCGCGAGTCGTCGGGATCCGAAAGCGGGGTCGGTCCGCCCAGCCCCGCGCCGTGGACGAGGACGTCGATCCGCCCCCACTTCGCGACGGTCGCGGCGACCGCGTTGGAGACCGAAAAGGCGAGCGTCACGTCGCAGCCGACGGCGAAGGCCTCTCCGCCGGCACGCAGGATTTCGCCGGCGATCCGGCCGCAGGCGACCTCGTCACGCGCCGCGAGGACGACCCGCGCCCCCTCGGCCGCGAACCTCCTCGCGATGGCCTCGCCGATCCCGCGCGAAGCGCCGGTCACGAACGCGACCTTTCCCTGGAGGCGTCCGGCGGCGGGCTCCGTTCTGTCGGTCTCCGCGGCGCTCATCGCGCCGGATTCTAATGTCAGGAAACCGGCGGCGCGTTGTCGAAAGGCGTGGGCGGGGGCGGCGCGCCCGGGCGCGGGTCCTCCTCGGCGCGAACCTCGCGGTGAAAGAGGCTCCACTCGAGGGCGCAGGAGTCGCAGAGCGGGCTGTCGCCTTCGGCCGCGTGCCCGCATCCCGGGTTCTCGCAGTTCCTGGTGTCGTCGTTGATCGTCTTCATCGCTCTTTCCTCCTCGGTCCCTTGCCCGGGCCGGTCAGCGAGCCCTTCAGATAGTTCAGCAGCTCGCTCTCGCAGCGTTCTCGGTACTTCTCGAAGCTCGCCTCCGGGTCCTTCTCCGCCAGCCACTGGAGCATCAGCCCGTCGAAGATCGCCCGCAGCGTCGAGGCCGCCGCGTCGGGATCGCGCGGCAGGAAGACCCCGCGGCGAATCCCCTCTTCGACGATCCCCGAGTCCACCTCGCGGCATCCGGCGTAGAACCGCTCGTCGATGACGCGGAACGCCTCGCGCCGCGCCGCGAGCCCGCAGAAGTCCACGTACGCGCGGAAAAACGCCCGGTTCTTCGAAGGCGAGGGGAAGATCAGCGCCACCAGGGCGCGGACCTTCTCGACCGGATCCTCCACCGCGGCCACCGCCTCGCGCATCCGCTCGTGGATCGAATCGATGAGCCAACCGAAGAGCTCGCGGAAGAGGTCTTCCTTCGAGGAGAAGTAGTAGAGGGTGACGCCCTTGGAGACGCCGGCGCGCGCCGCGATGTCTTCCAGCGTGACGTTGGAGAAGCCCTTCTCGGCGACCTCCCGGAAGGCGGCCTTGAGCAGGATCAGCCGCCTCTCGGATTCATGGGCGGCGGCGAGGCGCGGCATGGCATCAATCTAACTGACCGGTCGGTCAATAGTCAAGATGCGGAGAACGCGGGCTTAGACTCGGCGCATGCGGGTGAACCTCCTTTATTTCGCAAGCTTTCGGGACATCGCGGGCAGCGCCGAAGAGGCCCGGGACCTCCCCGAAGGAACCCGGGTCGGGGATCTCTGGCGAGCCTTGAGGTCCGAGCATCCGAAGTTCGCCGCCTACCCCGCCATGCCCCCGGCCGCCGTCAACCACGAATACGTGGATGCCGACAGGATCCTCCGCGACGGCGACGAGGTGGCCTACCTTCCCCCCGTGGCGGGCGGCTGAAACCGGCCATGTACATCACTTTCAATCCCATCGACGTGGGGGCGCTTCTCAACGAGGCCCGGCCTTCCGACGGCGGGGTCTGCGTCTTTCTCGGCGTCGTGAGAAATGAAAACGAAGGGCGTCCTACCGCCTCGATCCAGTACCAGGCGTATGGACCCATGGCGGAGGCCGAGATGGCGCGGATCGCCCGGCAGCTCGAGGCGGAGTGGCCGCGGGTCCGAGTGGCGATGATTCACCGCGCCGGGAGCCTCGAGATCGGGGAAGTCTCCGTCGCAATCGTCGCCACCGCCCCGCATCGCTCGGAGGCCTTCGCCGCCTGCCGGGCCGCGATCGACCGCATCAAGACAACCGTCCCGATCTGGAAGAAGGAATTCCACCCGGACGGCTCCTCGGAGTGGGTGGACCCCACGAAGACATCGGGTGATCGGGTGATCGAGCCATCGGGTGATTGACGGGGACAATTCACCCGATCACCCGATCGCAGATCACCCGATCCTCCAGAAAACCGCTCCCGGAATCGAAGCGCGCGATGCAACAATAGCCCTCAATGTCTCTCGCGAAGGTCATTTCTCCCGACATCGAGGAGTTGATCCGCGAAAACCCCGCGCAGATCCCGGCGGCGGTCGCGGACCTTCACCCGGCCGACATCGGGGAGCTGCTCGACGAGCTGCCGCAGGAAGAGCGGCTGGTCCTCTTCGAAGCGCTTCCCCCCGAGCAGGGCGCCGCCGTCCTCTCGGAGCTGAAGGGCGAGACGCTGCGTCTGATCCTCCACCGCGCCTCGCCCGAAAAGCTCGGCCCGCAGCTCGATCGCGTCCCCGGCGACGAGGTGACGTTTCTCCTCGAGAGGCTCCCGCAGAGGCAGCGCGAGGCCCTGCTTTCCAAGATGTCCCCGCGCGACGCCGCCGAGGCCAAGCGGCTGCTGCGCTACGAACCGCGGACCGCCGGCCGTCTCATGACCGAGAAGTTCGCGAAGGTCCGCCCGGAGTGGTCGATCGCAGAGGCGCTCGAGCACCTGAAGAAGGTGGACCCGGAAGTCGAGACGATCCAGAGCCTCTACGCGGTGGACGCCGACGGGCACTTAGTCGGCGCGGTCTCGCTGCGCAAGCTGTTCGCCTCGGCGCCGGAGAAGAAGATCTCCGAGGTGATGAACAAGAGCGTCCTGTCCGTGCGGCCCGACACGCCGCAGGAGGAGGTCGCGCGCCAGGTCTCGAAATACGACATCCACTCGATCCCGGTCGTGGACGAGGACAACAAGCCGCTCGGCATCGTGACCGTGGACGACGTCATTGACGTCCTGATCGAGGAGCAGACGGAGGACATCCTCCACCTGGCCGGCATGCCCGCCCAGGAGGAGGTCACCGAGGGCTATTTCGCTTCCAAGCCGTGGCGCAACATCCGGGCGCGGTTCAACTGGCTGCTCCTCCTCTTCGTGACCGAGACGCTGACGGGAACCGTCCTTCGCCATTTCGAGTCCGAGCTGGCCAAGGTCGTGGCGCTCTCCTTCTTCATCCCCCTTCTCATCGGCACCGGCGGCAACTCCGGCTCTCAGACGGTCACGACGATCGTGCGCGGCCTCGCCGTCGGCGAGATCAAGCTGAGGGATTTCTGGCGGGTGCTCCTGCGCGAGGCGGGAAGCGGCCTGACGCTCGGCATCCTTCTCGGGATCGTCGGCTTCGGCCGCGCGCTGCTGTGGGGGTCGACGATGCCGCTGGCGATCACCGTCGGCGTCTCGATCCTCGTCATCTGCACGTGGGCCAACGCCGTCGGCGCCACGATCCCGATGCTCGCGACCGCCCTGAGGATCGACCCGACCATCATGTCGGCGCCGCTGATCGCCACCCTCGTGGACGCCACCGGCCTCTTCATCTACTTCATGATCGCGAGGGGAATCCTGGGGCTCTGAGCCCGACCCCAGTCTGGTAGGATCCCGGGTTCGTCAATGGGAGGAATTATGAGCACAGCTGCTAAGCCGCGGGACTGGACGAGCGCCGAGGTCGACCGCCCCGTCATCCAGTACCGGGCCGAGAACGGGATCGCCGTCATCGAGATGGACGATCCGCCGGCCAACACCTACACCTACGCGATGATGCGCCAGTTGGACGACGCGGTCCTGAAGGCGCGCTTCGACGACGAGGTCCACGTCGTCGTCCTGCGAGGCAAGGGGGACCGCTTCTTCTCGGCGGGCGCGAACATCGGGATGCTCAACGCGGTGACTCCGGGCTTCAAGTACTTCTTCTGCCTGCACGCCAACGAGACGCTCCTGCGCCTCGAGCACACGCCCAAGCTCGTGATCGCGGCGCTGAACGGCCACACGGTCGGCGGTGGCCTGGAGATCGCCATGGCCTGCGACCTGCGCATCGCGCGCAAAGACGCCGGCAAGATCGGGCTGCCGGAAGTCACCCTCGGCGTCCTGCCGGGGACCGGCGGCACGACGCGGCTCGGAAAGATGATCGGGAAGTCGAAAGCGATCGAGCTGATGGTCACCGGCAACACCTTCTCCTTCGAGGAAGCGCTCGAGATGGGGCTCGTCAACCAGGTCATCGACGCGACGGCCGAGGAATGGTGGGAGCAGGTCATGGACTACGCGCGGCAGTTCGTCCCGCCCCACAAGGCGGCGAAGGCCGTCGGCCGGATCAAGCGCTCCGTCCAGTCGGGATGGGACCTCCCGGTCGAGTCCGCGCTCGCCGTCGAGCGCGAGCTCCAGCAGCTCCTCTTCCAGAGCGAGGACGCCAAGGAAGGCATCGCCGCCAACCAGGAGAAGCGCGTCCCGAAGTTCAAGGGAAGATAGGCACCATCGGCCCCATGTCGTCGGGGAGGGGCTTGCCTCTTCCGCCCGACGGGCCGGTCGCGGCCCCTGATAACTTTCGAAGAATGTCGACCGAAACCGCTCTCAACCTCCAGACCGGCCTCTTCATCGGGGGCGAATTCGTTCCGTCCGCGTCCGGAAAGAAGTTCGCCACGACCAACCCGGCAACCGGCGAGCCGATCGCCGAAGTCTCGGAGGCCGGGCTCGAGGACCTCGACCGCGCCGTGGCCGCCGCGAGGAAGTCCTTCGAGTCGGGCCCCTGGGCCGCGATGAAGCCCCGCCAGCGCGGCCGGATCCTCCAGAAGGCGGCCGAGCTCCTCCTCTCCCGCGCCGAGGAATTCGGCCGCGTCGAGACGCTCGACAACGGCAAGCCGATTTTCGAGGCGGCGAAGATCGACATGCCGGCGGCGGCGGAATGCCTGGCCTACTTCGGCGAGTCCGCCGACAAGCTCTACGGCGACACGCACCCCGGCCGGCCCGACGCGATGCTCCTGACGCTCCGCGAGCCGGTCGGCGTCGTCGGCGCGATCACGCCGTGGAACTTCCCGCTGCTCCAGGCGATGTGGAAGATCGCGCCGGCTCTCGCTCTCGGAAACACGGTGGTCCTCAAGCCTGCCTCGGTGACGCCCCTGACGTCGCTTCTCTTCGCCAACCTCCTCGCCGAGGCGGGACTGCCGCCCGGCGCGTTCAACGTCGTGCCGGGCCCGGGGGGCGTCGTCGGCGCGGCGATGGCCGAGCATCCCGGGATCGACAAGATCTCCTTCACGGGAGAAACCGCGACCGGCAAGGCGATCCTCCGCGCGGCCGCCGGAACCGTCAAGCGGGTCTCGATGGAGCTCGGCGGCAAGTCGCCCAACGTCGTCTTCGCCGACGCGGACCTCGAAGCCGCCGCGCGCGGCGCGATCAACGGGATCTTCTACGGCAAGGGGGAGCTCTGCTCGGCAGGCTCCCGTCTCCTCGTCGAGGAGTCCGCGCACGACGAGCTGATGGAGAAGGTCGTCGAGCGCGCGAAGAAGCTCGTCCCGGCGGATCCGCTGAACCCGAAGACCCGCCTCGGATCGCTCGTCTCGGAATCGCAGCGCGAGAACGTCGAGCGATACGTCGAGAGCGGGAGGTCGGAGGGCGCGAAGCTCGTCGCCGGCGGACGCCGCGCCTCCGTCGAGGGGAAGGGCGCCTTCTTCGAGGCCACGGTCTTCGATTCGGTCACGCCCGAGATGACGATCGCCCGAGAGGAGATCTTCGGACCGGTCCTCGCCACGCTGACCTTCCGGGACGAGGGCGAAGCCGTCTCCGTCGGCAACCGCACCGTCTACGGCCTCGCCGCCGCGGTCTGGTCGCGTGACATCAAGAAGGCCCTCCGAACGGCGAAGGCGTTGAAGGCCGGGACGGTGTGGATCAACGCCTACAACCTCTATGACCCGGGCCTCCCTTTCGGCGGCTACAAGGAATCCGGATTCGGGCGCGAGCGCGGGCACTACGCGCTCGAGGAGTACACGCAGGTCAAGAGCGTCTGGGTGGACCTGACGTAAGCGGGGCTCGGAGCTCGGGGCTCGTGGCTAGGGGCTCGGACGAGAGATGAGAACGGCTTTCGTCGCGATTCGGGCAATCCTCTGGGCGGCAGTGTTCATCCTGTTGTGGGGGTGGCTGGCCGTCTCGGCGCGGCGGTATGACGCGCGGATCTCCATCGAAGTGCCGCCCGCGGCCCGGATCCCGGGCATCGCTCTCATGATTCCGGGCGGTCTCCTGGTGCTCGCTTGCGTCGGCAGCTTCGTCCTGCGCGGGCAGGGAACCCCGGCGCCTTTCGATCCGCCGCGGGTCTTCGTCGCGACCGGCCCGTACCGCTACGTGCGCAATCCGATGTATCTCGGAGCGGGCGTCTTCCTCCTGGGCTTCGGCCTCTTCGAGGGGTCGCCCTCGATCCTACTCCTCACCGCGGCCGCCTGGGTCGTCGCTCAAATCTTCCTGATCGTCTACGAAGAGCCGGACCTCGAGGACCGTTTCGGATCGAGCTACACCGACTACAAGAAAGCCGTCCACCGGTGGATCCCGCGGCGGCCGCCGTCCTCGTCGTAAACTCGGCGGAAATGCGAAGGAGGATCGAGCGGGGAATCGTCGTGCTCGCCGCGGGCGCGCTTCTGCTCGCGGTCGCGCCCGCGCGGAATTCCCTCGAATCGGTCCTCGACGCTCTCGAAGGGGTTCGCAGCTTCAAGGGCACAGCCCTCTCTCCGGACGGGGCGCGGGCCGCCTGGGTCGAGCGGGTCCGCAGCCGCGAGGGCGCGGAGACGTTGTCGGTCGTGGACGTGGCCGACCTCGCGACCGGGACGACGCGCCGGATCAGCGCCGGCGCGGACGCCCGGGCGCACCGCGAGCACAGCCCGGCCTGGTCGCCCGACGGCCGCCAGATCGCCTTCCTCTCCGACGCGGCGAAGGACCGGCAGCTCCAGCTCTACGTCGCGCCCGGGTCGGGAGGCCCGGCGCGCCGGCTGACCGGAGTCGCCGGGCAGCTCGGCCATCCCCGCTGGTCGCCCGACGGGCGGACGATCGCGTTCCTCTTCGTCGAGAGCTCCTCGCAGGAGCCGGGCGCGCTGGTCGCCTACAGGCCGGACTCGGGAGTCGTCGAGGAGAAGATCGAGGAGCAGCGCATCGCGACGGTGGACGTGGCCTCGGGGAAGCTGCGCCTGGTGTCCCCGCCCTACCTCTACGTCTACGACTACGACTGGTCGCCGGACGGGAAGTCCTTCGCCGCCGAGGCGGCGGAAGGATCCGGAACCAACAACTACTGGATCGCGCAGCTGTACTCGATCCGGATCGCCGGCGGCGAGGCCCGCTCGCTCTGGAAGCCGCCGCTCCAGATCGCGTGTCCGAGGTTTTCGCCCGACGGCCGGTCCATCGCGGTCATTCACGGGATCATGAGCGACGAGGGATCGACCGGCGGCGACGTCTACCTGGTGCCGGCCGAGGGAGGAGAGGGGAAGAACCTCACGCCCGGCTTCCAGGGCTCCGCGACCGCGCTCTTCTGGCGCCCCTCGGGCGAGATCGTCTTCACCTCGCACCTGGACGGCGAGGACGGAGTCCAGAGCGTGGACCCGGCCACGAGCAAGATCGCGACGCTGTGGAAGGACGCGGTCTCCGTGGCCGGTTTCTCGATCGCCCGGAAAGGCGGCGCCGCCGCGGCGATCGTCAGCTCCTTCCGGAAGCCGCCGGAAGTCTGGGCCGGATCTATCGGCGCCTGGAAGCCGGTGACAAAGGAGAACGCGGGCCAGACGCCCTTCTGGGGGACGGCGAACAGCCTCCACTGGGAGAGCGGCGGCGCGACCGTCCAGGGGTGGCTGCTGCCGCCTCGAACCGTCGAGCCGGGCCGCCGGTATCCGATGGTCGTGAGCGTTCACGGCGGCCCCTCCAGCGTCAACGGCCCGGGATGGCCCGCGCGCTGGAACGCCGTGATCCCCTCGCAGGACTACTTTCTCTTTCTGCCGAACCCGCGCGGCAGCTACGGGCACGGCGAGGCCTTCACGCGCGGCAACGTCAAGGAATTCGGATACGGCGACTTCGACGACATCCTCAAGGGCGTGGACGAGGCGGTCAGGGCGGGCCCGATCGATCCGGACCGCATCGGGATCGCCGGGTGGAGCTACGGCGGCTACATGGCGATGTGGGCGGTCACCCGGACGCACCGCTTCAAGGCCGCCGTCGCCGGCGCGGGGATCGCCAACTGGCAGAGCTACTACGGTCAGAACCGGATCGACCGCTGGATGATCCCCTTCTTCGGAGCGTCGGTCTACGAGGACCCGGAGGTCTATGCCCGCTCCTCGCCGATCACCTTCATCAAGAAAGCGAAGACGCCGACGCTCGTTCTCCACGGCGACCGGGACTCCGAGGTGCCGACGCCGCAGGGATACGAGTTCTGGCATGCCCTGAAGACGCTCGGGGTCCCGACCGAGCTGGTCATCTACGAGAACGAGGGTCACGCCGTCTCCAAACGCGAGCACGTCCGCGACATCGAACGGCGTATCGTCGGCTGGTTCGACAAGTACTTGAAGCAAGCGGGGTGAGAAAACGATGGCATCCGAGAAGACCCCGGCGGTGATCTTCCAGGCCCTGGTCGTCTGCGACGACATCCGGTTCGAGAACAACGGGAAGCTGCTCTTGATCGGCGTCTACTCCGACGTCGTCCAGGTCTTCAAGCTCCCGCTGCAGCTGCGGTCGCTCGGCCTGGCGGTGCGCGCCAAGGTGATGTCGGCCGGGCGCATCGCGTTCTCCGTCACGGCGACCGACCCGCAGGGCAACGGCCTGCTCGAGGCCAACGGCGAGATGAACTACGAGGGAGAGCCGGGCCGCACGATCTGGCTCCCGATCGTGATGGGGCCGGCGCTTCTGACGACCGAGGGCTCCTACAACGTGCGAGTCGCGCTGGGCGACGCCCCGGCGATCCACGAGACGTTCGTGGTCAAGAAGACGCAGGCGCCGGAGCCGCCGGGCGGGACGCCGGTGCGGCCAAACTGATGGAGGAGTCGACAGTCCACGGTCGACAGTCGGCGGTCGAAGGCTCCAGGTTGTTCGATTCGAAGATCCTCGCGGGCAAGTCCATCCTCGTCACGGGCGGGGGATCGGGCCTGGGGCTCGCGATGGCGACGGCGTTCGCGGCCCACGGCGCGCAGGTCACGATCGCCGGAAGAAAGAAGGAGCGGCTCGAGCCGGCCCTGCCGAAGATCCTCGCGGCGGCCCGCGAAGGGGGCGAGGCGGAGGCCTTCACCGCCGACGTCCGCGATCCGGAGCAGGTGGAAAGGCTGGTCGATCACGCCGTCTCGCGGTTCGGAAAGATCGACGCGCTCGTCAACAACGCGGCCGGCAACTTCCTCGCCTTCTCCGAAGAGCTGACGCCCAACGGGTTCGACGCGGTCGTGCGGACCGTGCTCTACGGATCGGTCAACTGCACCCTGGCGGTGGGGCGGCACCTGCTCGCGCGCAAGGCGCCGGGATCGATCCTGTCGATCGTGGCGAGCTACGCGTGGACGGGAACCCCCTTCGCGCTCTCCTCGGCCTGCGCCAAGGCGGGCGTCCTCGCCATGACCCGGTCCCTGGCGGTCGAGTGGGGTCACGCCGGCATTCGCTTGAACGCGATCGCACCCGGGCCGATCCCGACGGAGGGCGCCTTCTCGCGGCTGATGGCCGGACCGGCCGCGCAGAAGATCGCGCTGTCCCGGATCCCGTCGGGTCGCTTCGGGACGAAGGAGGAGATCGCGAACCTCGCGATCTTCCTTCTCTCCGACCTCTGCCCCTGGCAAACGGGCGACTGCGTCACGATGGACGGCGGCGAGTGGCTCGCCGGCGCCGGCGAGTTCTCCGACTACCGCAAGATCCCCCGCGATCAATTCAAGGCCGCACTCGACGCGATGCGCCCCCCGAAAAAATGACCCGTACCCCTCCGTCACCGGCTACCACCCCTACAACCACGGGGCACGCTCGTCGGGCGCGACTCCGGAATCGTCGCGGCATGAGCCGGCGTATGGAGGCGTATGAGGATCGCAATTCTGGGGACCGGCCACGTGGGGCAGGCGCTCGGGCACGGTTTCATCCGTCTCGGCCACGAAGTGAAGATGGGATCGCGCCAGGCGGGGGGCGAGAAGGCCCGCGCCTGGGTCGCGAAGACCGGCAAGGGCGCCTCGGAGGGGACCTTCGCCGACGCGGCGGCCTTCGGGGAGATCGTGGTCCTGGCGCTCCTCTGGACCGGCACGGAGAATGCGCTCCGGATGGCGGGAGCGGAGAACCTGGCGGGCAAGGTCGTCATCGACGCCACCAACCCGCTGCTGTTCGCGCCCGGCAAGCCTCCCGCCCTGGCGCTGGGCCACTCGGACTCGGGAGGCGAGCAGGTCCAGCGCTGGCTCCCGAAGAGCCGCGTCGTCAAGTGCTTCAACATCGTCGGCAACGCGCACATGGTCAACCCGGACTTCCCCGGCGGACCGCCGGACATGTTCCTCTGCGGAAACGACCCGGACGCGAAGGCGAATGTCGCGGAGATCTGCCGCGCTTTCGGCTGGCCGGTCATCGACATCGGGGGAATCGAGGGATCGCGCCTGCTCGAGCCGATCTGCATCCTCTGGGTGCTCTACGGCATCCAGACGAACTCCTGGAACCACGCCTTCAAGCTGCTCCGGAAGTAGCCCGTCTCGCGCGGGAAACGCCTAACGGAGAATCTTGACGTACTCGTAGAGAGGCATTCCGAAGAAGTCGCGGATCGTGCCCGAGGCCCGGTATCCGTGCGCTTCGTAGAAACGGATCGCCCTCTTCAAGGGGGCGGTCGTGTCGAGGTTTGCTCGCCGGCATCCGCTCGCGGCGAGCCGCGATTCGGCCGCCTCGAGAAGCCTCGCGGCGACGCCGCGCCCCTGAAAGCCCGGACGGACGGCCATCCCGCGGATGTGCCCCTCCTCATCCGAGACCGCGGCGCAGCCGATCGTGCCGAGGATTTGTCCGCCTTCCCCGACCGCGACGAAGACGGACATCTCTTTCAGTCGCCCCCGCAGCGTCCCGGCGTCGAGCACGGTATCCGCGAACCCCTTTGGCGTGTACTCCTCCCGGTACGGCTCGAACGCCAGCCGCAGGCATTCGAGGATTCCGGCCGAGTCGCCCTCCTCCGCCCTGCGGACCGCGAAGGAGGCGCCGGCTGGTTTCGGCGGCGTCATGAGAGCCTCCCGGGTTCCGCCTGGTCGATCGCACTTATCTTAGCGGTTCCCGCGCGGTGAGCCATTTCTGCTCACCCATCATTTGTCCCATTCGATAGCATTGGATCCACATAAGGAGGGACACACGTGATGAAGAAGCCAACCTGGATTGCGGGGATCCTCGCCGTCGCGATGGCGGCGCTCGCGGGCGTCTCGGGAGCGGACGAGAAGGGCGGCAAGGGGAAGAAGGCCGCCGCGGGGCCGCCGGACGAGAAGGCGATGATGGAGATGATGGCGAAGGTGGCGACGCCGGGCGAGGCGCACAAGAAGCTCGAGCCCTTCGTCGGAACTTTCGACACCAAGCTGAAGATGTGGATGGACCCGTCCAAGCCGCCCGAGGAGACGCCGGGCAAGACCGAGACCAAGTGGGTCCTCGGCAACCGCTACCTCGAGCAGCATTACACCGGTACGTTCATGGGGCAGCCCTTCTCCGGCATCGGGTACGTCGGTTACGACAACGTCACCAGGAAGTACCAGATGAACTGGATGGACACCGCCGCGACCGGCGTCATGTTCATGACGGGGAAATGGGACGCCACCGGCAAGATCCTGACGTGGTCCGGGACCATGGTCGATCCGATGTCCAACAAGCCGCAGAAGTACACGCAGAAGGTGACCGTTATCGACAACGACCACCACAACTGGGAGATGTGGGGCCCGGACATGGCCGGGAAGACCTACAAGATGATGGAGGCCTCCTACACCCGCGCGAAGTGAGCGAAGCGGAGGATCTCCCCTGGTAGTCCCGCGGAGGCCGTGAGCGCTACCGGCCTCCGCGCTTCATTCCCTTCCAGGACGCGACGATGAACCCGGCCGCCGTGAAGGCGGCGAGCGCGATCTTGGTCCAGTCGAACACCGGGCGGACCTCGACGCCTTCCGGTGAGGCCACGACGACG
>DATFWF010000027.1:0-13248 GCA_035259605.1 Thermoanaerobaculia bacterium | reverse complement strand
GAGGCCCGCCCCTACGGTACGCTTCGGTGATGAAGTACAACTGGCTCGAATGTCCCGGGTGCCGCTGCCAGGTCGCGGTCAACTACTCCGAGTCGGCGCAGGGAATCTCCGGATCGCTGCGCCGGTGGGCCCAGGAGCGGGGCATCAACGACGGCCGCGCCCTCCGGGTGCCGCGCGCCGATCTTTCGCCGGAAGGCGGCTTCGCGACCGCGTGCGTCTGCGGGCAGCCCCTCTCCATTCCCGGCAAGGCCGACGCGGTCAGCGCGGACCGGGAAGCGGACCTCCGGGTCGACCTGGGGGATTTGTGATTGGTGAATTGTGATTTGTGATTTGTGATTTGTGAATGAAGCGAATTCCGATCGAGGACTCCTTCGATTTGCATTCGTTCCTTCCGAGGGACGTGCAAGCCGTTCTCTCCGACTATTTGGAGGAAGCCAGCACGCGCGGCTTCAAGGAGGTCCGGATCATCCACGGAAAGGGGAAGGGCGTCCGCCGCGCCGAAGTCCTGCGGTTTCTGTCATCGCATCGTCTCGCGGCACAGTTCTTTGACGCGCCGCCGGAGCGGGGCGGGTCGGGCGCGACGATTGTGATCCTGAATTCCTAACCCCGGGACAAATCACAAATCACAAATCCCCTAGACTTCCTCGATCACCACTTCCACCGGCATCGCCTCCTTCGCGATCTTGGAGATGATGCAGTACTTCTGCGACAGCGAGACGGTCTTCTCGACCTGCTCCTTCTGCGAGGCGAGAAGCGAGGAAGGCACCAGCGCGTAGATGATCGTCTTCAAGAGCTTGAAGCCTCCCGCGGGGTCGGGCCCCAGGTCTCCCGCGACGCGGACCGCCGGCTGCGGGTACGGCACCTTCAGCTTCGCGAGGAAGATCGCCCAGGTGTTGACCCAGCACGCCGCTACCGATCCCAGGAAGATCTCCTCGGGATTGGCGCCGACGCCGCAGCCGCCGAGCTTCCGGGATCCTCCGATCCCGAAGGAAATGTCTCCCTGCGGGAGCTTGAGGGTTCCGCACCCCAGTCCGTCTCCCACCCAGGAAGCGCTCGCGGTGAAGCGATGGACCTCGTCGCCGGCCATAAGATCCCTCCGGAGTGATCTTCGCACGCCTCGGGCGGCCGCTCCCCGCGCGCGCGGCGGCGAGGCTGGCCGGCCTGCTCGCCCTCGCGGGCTGGAGCTGCGCGTCGGCTCCGCGGCCCTCAGCGGCGGCGCGCGCCCTCGAAAAGAATCCCCGGGCGACGATCGAAGGTCGGGTGGTGGACTCGGCCGGATCTCCCGTTGCGGGGGTCTCCGTCTACGGCCTGCCGCGCGGGAAGGACATTCCCTGGCCGCTTCCCGCAGTGACCGACTCCGCGGGACGGTTCCGGCTCACCGTCTTCGCTCCCGCCGAGTACGGATTCCTCCTGCGATCGGAGGGCCGCACCGTCGTCACGCCGCTGCCCGAGGATCCCTCGCGCTTGGCGATCCCGGTCGTGCCGGGCGAACGCCGGGAAGGAGTCGAGCTGGTCTTCCTTCGCGAAGCCTGGAAGGAAGCGGCCCCCTGATCCGGAGAATCCCGACGGCCTAGGACGCCGGCTTCGGCGCGTACTTCTTGGTGCCGCGCAGCTCCTGCTCGGTCTGCTCGATGTTTCTCTCGGCGAACTGGTCGAACCAGGTCCAGGACGCGAACTTCTTCCTCAGGAGCGGTAGCACCTGCGCGGTCAGGTCCGCGCCGGACTTGCCTTCGGCGATCGCCTTGTCCACCGTGGTGCGCAGCCCGACGAGGTAGTCGCGGAAGAAGCGGACGTCGAGCGGCCTGCCGACCTCGCCGTGGCCGGGCACGAACCGACTCGAGGGATGCTCGGCGAGGAAGGCGTCGAGCGTGGCGATCCACTCCTTCGTGTCGGCGTCGATCAAGTTGGGAAGCGTCTCGTTCCAGAAGAGGTCGCCCGCGAACACGACGTCGGCCGCCGGGAGGAAGACGATCGAATCGCCTCCGGTGTGGCCCGGCGGAGTCCGGATCACCGCTTCGCGCGGCCCCGGCCAGAGCGTCAGGCCGCCGCGGTAGGTGACGTCCGGAAGCGGCAGCATGGCGAGCATGGCCCTCTCCTCGGGCTTGATCTCCTTGCGCCACTTCAGGTTCTCCGTCCGAACCCACGCCCGGACGTTCTCGTGCGCCAGGAGCAGGGCGCCCTGTTTCACGAAGACGGAGTCGCCGCCGACGTGGTCGAGGTGGTAGTGCGTGTTGACGACCCAGCGAATCGGCGCCTTCGTCAGGGCGCGGATCGAGGCGAGAAGCTCCTCGGCGCCCTCGGCAGTCATGAAGGCGTCCACGACCAGGACTCCGTCGGTCCCGATCACGAAGCCGGCGTTGCCGACGGAGGCGCGGTCACCCGGCTTCGCGATGGCGGCGTACGCGCCCTCCCCGACCTGCACCAGCCGGAAATGCGCGGGCTGCGCGGCAGAGGCGGTCCCCTCGGCCGCCGCGGCGGCGAGCAGGATCCCCGCGAGAAGAGACAGCATCGATTCCTCACTATAATTCGAGCATGTCGAGCGAGCTCAAAGAAGCCCCGCGGCGCGTGCGCTGCGTCATCAACGGCCGGGAGATCGATGTCTGGGAAGGCTACCGGCTCTGGGACGCGGCCCTGGACGCGGACTCAAAGCTCTGGCACGTCTGCGGCGGTCTCGGACACTGCACGACCTGCGCGGTCATCCCCGTCTCGGGCGCGGAGAACCTCACGCCGCCGACGAAGCTCGAGCGCTTCTCGATGGCGATCTGGGCGTTGAAGCCGCTCGCGCTCATCCGGAAACGGTGGAAAGGAAAGCCGGTTCGGCTCGCCTGCCAGTCCTACGTGCGCGGGCCGGTCGAGGCGGTCGGCCTCTTCGGGAAGAAGGCGCGGGAGGCGCGCGAGGCGCGGGGAATGGAGTAGCCCCGCGTCCGAGCGAAACAAGCCCCGAGTGAAGAAAGCCCTCCGCGCCCTGGCCCTGTCGGCGTCTTGCGGGGCGCTCCTCTACCTGCTCGCGTCCTGGCTCGTCGGGCGAAGGCTCGCCCGGCGGCTGATCTCCCCCCAGGGACTGGCTCCGGCGAAGGAGAAACGGGAGGAGCTCGTCGCGGCGCTCAGGGGTTCGGGCGCCTCCGTCCGGGAGCTCCGCCACCGCGGCTCCTCGCGCGACCCCGTCGAGCTCTCGGCGGTCCTCGCGACGCCATCGGGCAACGGAGCGGGCCGCCCGACGATCCTCTTTCTCCACGGCAAGGGGGGCAACTCGGCGGAGTGGCGCCCGGAAGCGCTTCGCGCTCTCGACAGCGGCTACAACGTCCTGCTGCCCGACCTGCGCGGCCACGGCGAGAGCGAGGGAGAGTTCTTCACGTACGGGTTCCTCGAGAAGGACGACCTGGCGAACACGATCGCGGCGGCGGAGGCGCAGCTCGGCTCCGAGCCGCTGCGGCTGGGAGTTCACGGATGCTCGGCCGGCGCCACGCTCGCCATCGAGTTTGCCGCGGGGCGCGGCGACGTCGCCGCGCTCTGGCTGGAGTCGCCGTACGCCAACCCGGCCGAGATGGCGCGGCACTACCTCTCCCTCGCGACGCGGGTCCCGCCGAGGCTGCTCCGCCTCACGAGCCGCGTCGCGGTGCGCGCCGCGGTCGCGCGCATCCGCCGGGAGCTCGATCTTCTTCCTTCCGATACCGGATTCCGGGCGATCGATCCTCTGGCGTCGATGACCCGGATCGCTGCGCCGGTCTGCCTGGTCTACGGAGAGGAGGACGAGCTCGTCCCGCCGCGATTCGCGGCGAAGCTCGAGGCGACCCTGCCGGCCGACAGCTCCATCTGGCGGGCGTCGAAAGCCGGCCACTGCCACCACGACAACGAGCCGGCCCGGGTGGCGACGGCGGAATACGACCGGCGCTGGCGGGAATTCTTCAAGCGGAACCTGCCGCTACCGAACTGACCGCCTCCTCGGGTCTTCGGTCCGCCCCTTGAGCTGTCCGCAGGCGGCGCTCGCGTCCGGTCCGCGGCTGCGGCGAACCGTCGCGGTCAGGTGCGCCCG
Source organism: Thermoanaerobaculia bacterium (assembly GCA_035259605.1). GTDB lineage: Bacteria > Acidobacteriota > Thermoanaerobaculia > UBA5066 > Gp7-AA6 > JAWOLE01. Next base: position 9,215 of record DATFWF010000027.1, on the reverse strand, counting down.
CGCGAGTCGCTCGACGAAGCGGCTGATCGCGGATTCTTCCGGACGCTTCCACCCGGGCAGATAGACCGGATCCTCGTTTAAGGGAATGACGTTCACCTTGATCGGGATTCCCGCGAGCAGCCTCGCCAGCCGGTCCGCGTCGGCCGGAGAATCGTTGACGCCGGCGATGAGGACGTACTCCGCCGTCAACCGGCGGCGAGGCTCGAGCGGCCACTTCCGCATCGCCGCGACGAGGCCCTTCAGGGGATACGTGCGCGTGATCGGCATGAGCCGGGCTCGGGTCTCTTCGTCCGCCGCGTTGACCGAGACGGCGAGGTTGGGACGGCGGGGCAGCTTCGCGAAGGCCTCGAAGGCCGGCGTGATGCCGGAGGTGGAGACCGTGACCTTCCGCGGCGAGACGACCTCGAAGAGAACCTCGAGCGACCCGATCACTCCCTCCGGGTTCAGGAACGGCTCCCCCATCCCCATGAAGACCACGCGCGCGCCGGCGGCGTCCCGCCCGGCGTCGTCGAGGACCGCGTAGAGCTGCCCGACGATCTCGTCCGCGGCCAGGTTTCTCCCTCCGCCCAGGCGCCCCGTGACGCAGAAGGCGCAATCCACCGCGCATCCGGTCTGGGAGGAAAGACAGACGGTGAATCTCGCGCCTGGATCAAGCGATTTTGGATTCTGGAATCTGGATTTTGGATCGGAGCTGGCGTGGTCGGCCCGGGCATCTTCGAACTCGTTGACCTGCGCCCGCGACGGTTCCCCCGGCATGTAGACGGCTTCGACCAGGGCGCCGTCACCCAGCTTCAAGCCGTACTTGACGCTCCCATCGGCGGCGGCCTCTCGCCGCGCGATCTCCGGAAGCCGGATCGGCGCCTCCCGGGCGAGCCGCGCGCGCAAGTCCCTCGGCAATACTCCGATCGCCTCGTAGTCGCGGATGCCCTGCCGGTGCAGCGCCTCGAAGACCTGCCGCCCGCGATATCGGGGCAGCCCCCACTCCTCGAGGAGGCTTTCCCACGCCTTCACCGTCACTCCCAGCGCTCCGCCCGCAGGCATGGCGCGAGTCTACGCCGCGCCCGGCGAAGGGTCCGGGGCGCGCCGGGGCTGATCGCCGTTTCGGAGAAGAGGGAAAAAGGAAGCGCGCTACGAGCTGCGCGCCGTGAGCCGCCGCACCGCCGTCCGCCGCGGCAGCGGCGTCCGAGTCCGGACCTTCCGGGTCGGGTCGATCCCGACGGACTTCAAGAACCGCAGGTCCTTGATGTTGATCCGGAAGGCCGCCTGCTCGGTCTCGCTGGCGCCGTTGCCGTTGCCGTTTCCGTTTCCGTTTCCGGCGTGCCCCGCCGGCTGCCGCTTGCGGCTCGCCGCGCGCGCCGGGCGGCGATTCACGCCGACCTTCGCGTCGAGAACCATGTAGAGGTTGTAACCCTCGTCGCGGATGCGCTGGATGGAGTCGTGCACGCGGCCCGAGCCCGAGATGGACTCGTTGATCGCCTGCCCGAGCTCTTTGAGCATCTGCCGAAGGTGATCGTTCAATTCCATGACCGCGCCGATTATCGCTTCCGCTTCCGCGAAGCGTCAAGGCTGTTTCCCGATCGCGTTCGTGCTATCCTCTGGCAACTCCGCGCAGCGTGTGTCCCACCTGATAAGGTTTCCCTGATGTTCTCCTTCTTCTCGCATCTCGAATGCACAAAATGCGGCTCCTCGCTCGAGCGGGGAAGCCGCGCCAACCTCTGCGCGAAATGCGGAGGCCCGCTCTTCCCGCGTTACGAAAATCGAAAGCTCGATCGCGATTCGGCCGCGGGACGCCCGCACTCGATCTGGCGCTGGCACGAGATGATGCCGGTCGAGGAGCCCGAGAACATCGTGACGCTCGGAGAAGGCGGCGCGCCGCTCCTCCGCGCGGAGCGCCTGGGGGGGCCCGCCGGCTTTCCGGATCTCTGGATCAAGGACGAGGGAAACAATCCGACCGGCTCCTTCAAGGCGCGCGGCCTCGGGGCGGCGATCTCCAAGGCGAAAGAGCACGGCGCGACGAAGATCGCGCTCCCGACCGCGGGCAACGCCGGCGGGGCCGCGGCCGCCTACGCCGCGAAGGCGGGAATGGAATGCCACGTCTTTATGCCCGCCGACACTCCGCCGGTCTTCCGGATCGAGTGCGAGCGTTACGGCGCGAAGGTCGCGCTCGTGGACGGCCTGATCGACGCCTGCGGAAAACTCGTCGCCGAGCGAGCGCCCCTCGAGGGATGGCACGACGTCTCGACGCTGAAGGAGCCCTACCGCGTCGAGGGGAAGAAGACGATGGGCTACGAGCTCGCCGAGGACTTCGGCTGGGAGCTGCCCGACGCGATCCTCTATCCCACCGGCGGCGGCACCGGACTGATCGGGATGTGGAAGGCCTTCGACGAGATGGAGCAGCTCGGCTGGATCGGAGGCAAGCGCCCCCGCATGATCTCCGTCCAGGCGGCCGGCTGCGCCCCGATCCCGAAAGCCTTCTCCGAGGGAAAGCTCGCGTCGGAGAAATGGGAGAACGCTCAGACCTACGCCTCGGGCCTGCGCGTTCCCAAGGCCTTCGCCGACTTCCTGATCCTCCGCGGCATCCGCGAGTCCGGGGGCGACGCCGTCGCCGTCACCGACGACGAGATGCGCCGCGCCTCCGACGAGATCGGCTCGAAGGAAGGCCTCTTCGTCTGCCCCGAAGGCGCCGCCGTCTGGGCCGCCGCCAAGACCCTCGCCTCTTCGGACCGCCTCGACCCCAAATCCCGCATCGTCCTCTTCAACACGGGCACCGGCTTCAAATACCTCGCCTGATCGGCTCCGATAGAATGAACGGTTCCATGAGATACGCGTCGGTGCGCGCTCGTCTCGATCCCCTCCTGCCTCGGGTGGAGAGACCGGGGCGGTACGTGGGGCTGGAGAGGAACGTTACACGGAAGGACCTCGGGAAGGCTTCCGTGACACTGGCGCTGGCGTTTCCCGACTCCTACGAGATCGGGATGAGCCACACGGGGCTGAAGATCCTTTACGAGATCGTCAACCGGCGGCCGGAGTTTGCCTGCGAGCGCGTCTACGCGCCGTGGGTGGACCTCGAGGCGAAGATGCGCGAGAACGGGATCCCGCTCTTCTCGACGGAGTCCTTCGCGCCGGCGGCGGACTTCGACGTGCTCGGGTTCTCGCTCCAGGCGGAGCTGAACTACTCCAACATCGTCAACATGCTCGACCTCGCCGGGCTGCCGGTCTGGCAGCGCGAGCGGCGGGAGTCCGATCCGATCGTTCTGGGCGGCGGGCCCTGCACGGCCAACCCCGAGCCGATCGCGGATTTCTTCGACGCGTTCTTGATCGGCGACGCCGAGGAGGCGCTTCCCCGCTTTCTCGATGCGTACGCCGCCGGCCGGCGGGAGAACCTCTCGCGGCGCGATCTGCTCGCCAGGCTCGCGGCGATCGACGGCATCTACGTCCCCTCCTTCTACGACGTCGCTTACCAGGAGGACGGCGGGATCCTCTCGATCACGCGCAACGACCCGCGCGTTCCCGAGCGCGCGAAGCGGACCTGGGTCCCGGTCCTGAAGCCGGATTACTACCCCGAGAAGCCGATGGTCCCGTCCGTCGAGATCGTCCAGGACCGGCTGGGGCTCGAGGTCATGCGCGGCTGCACGCAGGGGTGCCGGTTCTGCCAGGCGGGCTACTGGTACCGGCCCGTGCGCGAGCTCGATCCGGACGACGTCGCCGACATGACGAAGAAGTTCATCGCCGAGTCGGGGTGGAGCGAGGTCGGGCTGCTGTCGCTTTCCACGGCGGACTATTCGCAGATCGAGCCGCTGGTGAAGTGCCTGGCCCCGCAGCTCTCCGACCGGCGCGTCTCGATCTCGCTGCCGTCGCTCCGAGCCGAGGCCTTCTCGGTCGGCCTCGCCGACGCGGTCTCCGAGGTCCGCAAGTCCGGCTTCACCTTCGCGCCGGAGACGGGATCGGACCGCCTGCGCCGCGTCATCAACAAGACCTTCACCAATGCGGACATGGTCGCGGCGGCCGACGTGGCGTTCGCGCGGGGATGGGACCTGATCAAGGTGTACACGATGATCGGGCTGCCCACCGAGACGAAGCCGGACTTGGACGAGCTCGTCACGCTCGTCGAGGACATCCTCGCGCAGGGAAGGAAGCACGGCCGCAAGCAGGTCAACGTCTCGGTCGGCTCCTTCGTGCCCAAATCTTGGACGCCGTTCCAGTGGGCGCCCTTCGACGATGTCGAGACGCTGGAGAAGAAGCTCGCGTACCTGAAGGACCGGTTCCGCCGCGTTCGGGGCGCGCGGATGAAGTGGCACGAGCCGCGCGAGGCGGAGATCGAGTGCGTGCTCTCCCGCGGCGACCGGCGGATGGCCCGGGTCCTCCACACGGCGTGGAGGCTCGGCGTGAAGTTCGACGGGTGGAACGAGCACTTCCGGCACGACCTCTGGATGAAGGCCTTCGAGATGGAAGGCATCGCGAAGGAGTCGTACCTGCGCGAGTACGCGACCGGCGAGATCCTGCCCTGGGACGTCCTCGACGTTTCGATCACGAAGAGGTTCCTCCAGATCGAGCTGATCAAGGCGAAGAAGGAGTGGCGGACCGAGGACTGCAAGTGGGGCCACTGCTACGCGTGCGGCGTTCCAGGGAATGGCGAGGACACGGTGCTGGCGAAGGGGATGGAAAGCACCGAAGGCGCCAGTCACCCGTACCCCCTCCCGCCGGGAGAGGGTGTGGCCCTCCCGGCCGCATACCGCGACGTCGCGAAGGGAGCGGCCTATCGGCAGAAGGCAATGCCGGATCTGCCGTCCGCTTCGAGAAAGCTGCCGACGCAGGGACAGAACATGTACCGGCATCGGGTGACCTTCGAGAAGAAGGGCGACGCCCGGCTGCTCTCGCACCGCAACACGATGGACGTTTTCGAGCGCGCGATCCGGGCGGCGGGGCTCCCGGCGCGCTACTCGGAAGGCTTCAATCCCCACATGAAGCTCTCGATGGGGCCGGCCCTGCCGTTGGGGCTGGAAAGCGCGCACGAGGTCTTCGACATCGAGGGCATCGCTCCCTTCGGCGAGGGCGCCGCGGACCGCATCAACGAGAAACTGCCTCCCGGGCTGTCGGTCCTGGAGCTGAGGCCGCTTCTGCCGGCCGAGCCGGCTCTCTCCAAATCGGTCAAGTCCGCCCGGTACGCCGTGCGCCTCGAGACGGGAGAGCACATCGACCGCGCGGGCGAGGCGCTCGCCAACGGCTGGCGCGAGAGGGTTCCGGCGTTGAAGACCTTTGCCCTCGAGAGCGACGCGGAGGGTGCGCGGCTGCGTTTCGAGATCAACCTCGACCAGTCGGCCGGCGAGACCTCCACACCGAAGAAGGTCCTTGAGACGCTCCTTTCGATTCCGCCCGATGCCCAGGCCGGCCTCTCCGTGACCCGCGAGGCGACGATCCTGGGCTGACAACCGATGGCGTATCGGGTGACCGTGGCCGCGCGGTTCGAGGCGGCGCACAACCTCGTGGACTATCCCGGGGGGCCCGAGCCGCTCCACGGCCATTCCTACAGGGTCGAGGCGGTCCTCGAGTCGAAGGACCTCCAGCAGCACGACCTCGCGGTGGACTTCGCCGCCGCGCGCAAGGCGCTCGACGGGATCGCGGCGGAGTTCGACTACAAGTACATCAACGAGCACGCGTGGTTCGAGAGGCGCAACACCTCCGCCGAGAACCTCGCCCGCTACTTCGCGGAGCGTCTGGAGTCGAGCGGCGTCCTCGGATGGACGGAGGTCGCCGAGGTCACCGTGTGGGAAGGCCCGGAGAACCGCGCGACGTACCGGCCCGGCCGCCGCTGACTCCCGAAGATGAAAAGAAGATGAGGATTCCGCCGTCTCCCGCCGCGCCGGTTCAGTCTCGCCTCGCTTGAAACCTCCTCCGGCCGTCCCCCGCCTGGCTCTCCTGTTCTCGGCGCTCGCGGTTGCGGCCGGGAGCGCGGCCGCGGCGACCTACACGGTGACCGTGGCGCCGAACGGCACCTTCACTTTCAGCCCCTCCTCGCAGACGATCAACGTCGGCGATACGGTCCAGTGGGTCTGGGCGTCCGGCCTCCACTCCTCCACCAGCGGGGCGATCTGCATCGCCGACAACAAGTGGGACAGCACGCTCCTGGTCAACCCGTCCACCTTCAGCTTCACTTTTACGCAGGCGGGCACGTACCCGTACTACTGCACGCTCCACTGCTTCCTCGGCATGACCGGCGAGATCGTCGTCCAGCAACCGACCGCGACTCCGACGCCGACCGGCACTCCGACGCCGACGGCGACGACCACCACCGTGCCGTCGAGCACGCCGACCGCCTCGCCGCTCCCGGCCACCGCAACGCCGATCCGGCCCGGCGTCATCCCGACCCTCTCGCCGTCCTCCCTCGCCCTGTTCGGCCTGGCGCTCGCCGCCGCCGCGCTCTTCCTCATCCGCCGCAGGTAGACCATCGCTCCGGCTGCGCTCCGGGCCTGCTCGCCCTGCCGGCGCACCGGAGTCCTGGGCGGGCGGAGCCTAGAATGGGACCTTGCCGTTGAGCTTTCGCGAGCTTACCTCCGCCGCAGACGTGGCCGCCGCTTACCCGCTGATGCGGCAGCTGCGCGACCGGATCCGCGAGGACGGTTTTGTCTCGGAGGTCCGGCGCCAGCAGGAGCAGGGCTACCGGCTCTTCGCGCTCTTCGACGGCGGCCGGCTCGTCGCTCTGGCGGGAGTGCGCCGCACCCACACGCTCGCGCGCGGCGAGCACCTCTTCGTGGACGACCTCGTCGCTTCCGACGGAGACCGCGGCAAGGGGTACGGGCGGGAGGCAATGCGCCGCCTCGCGGCGATCGCGAAAGCGGATGGGATCGACCGGATCGACCTGGACAGCCGCCTGACGGCGAAGGGGTTCTACGAGAAGCTCGGCTTCCGCTTCCACACTTCGATCCCGTGCTGGATCGGCGTCGAGGAGCTGCTTGCCGGAGGATAGCCGCCGGCGCGCGAACGCGGCGCTCGCGATCCTGACGTTCATCAACCTCTTCAACTACCTCGACCGCTACGTCGTCGCGTCGCTGGTCGAGAGCCTTCGGAAGTCGGAGCTCTCGCTGACCGACGCGCAGGCCGGGTTCCTGGTCACCGGGTTCGTCATCGTCTACATGCTGACGTCCCCGCTCTTCGGGACCCTCGGCGACCGGAGAGCGCGCCCGCGCCTTCTCGCTTTCGGCGTGGGCATCTGGAGCCTGGCGACGGCGCTCGGCGGCTTCGCCCGCTCCTTCGCCGGCCTCTTCGCTGCTCGCGCCGCCGTCGGGGTCGGCGAAGCCGCGTACGGGACGATCGCTCCGGCCATGCTCGCCGATTCCTTTCCGCTGGAGAAGCGCGGACGGGTCTTCGCGATCTTCTTCGCCGCGATCCCGATCGGGTCCGCGGCCGGGTACGTGCTGGGCGGATTGATCGACCAGCGGTACGGATGGCGCAACGCCTTCTTCGTCGCGGGGGCGCCGGGGCTCGTGCTGGCGCTGCTGTGCCTGGGGCTGAAGGATCCGCCGCGCGGCGCCGAAGATGCCCTTGACCAAAGGCCCCCTCACCCCGGCCCTCTCCCGCCGGGCGAGGGAGCAGGGGGAGACGAGGGATTCGTGCGGTCTTACCTCGGGCTGCTGAAGAATCGGGCTTACCTGCTCACGGTGCTCGGCTACGCCGCGTACACCTTCGTTCTGGGAGGAGTGGCGTTCTGGATGCCGGCGTTCCTGGAGAGGATCCGCGGCATGTCCAAGGCGGACGCCACGGTCGAGTTCGGCGCCATCGTCGTGGTCACAGGATTCGTCGGGACGTTCGCGGGCGGCTGGCTCGGGGATCTCGTCCTGAAGCGGAGGAAGGACGCGTATCTGCTCGTCTCGGGCTGGGCGACGATCGCCGCGGCGCCGGCGGCCCTGGTCGCGTTCGTCTCGCCGAACCGGTCCGTCTACCTGCCGGCCATCGTCGTCACACAGCTCCTGATGTTCGCCTCGACGGGCCCGATCAACTCGGCCATCGTGAACGTCGTCGCGCCGACCGAGCGGGCCAGGGCGCTCGCGCTCTCGATCCTGGGTATCCACGTGCTGGGCGACGTCCCGTCGCCGCCCCTGATCGGCCTCGTGTCGGACGCGACGTCCCTGGAGAAGGCCTTCCTCGTCTGGCCGGTCGTGATCGTCATCGCCGGCGTGATCTGGCTCTACGCGGCGAAGCGGGTTTAGAAATTGGAATCGGCCCTCCGAAGGTGCTCGCTCGCCATCCTTCGGCTGATTCTGCGAATCTTCTTCCGGCGAATCGAAATCGCCGGCGCGGACCGGATACCCGAATCGGGGCCGGCCATCTTCGTCCTTAACCATCCCAACGGCCTGGTGGACCCGCTGTTTCTTCTCTGCTTTTCCCCGCGCCCGGTCTTCTTCCTCGCGAAGGCGCCGCTCTTTCGGATGCCGGTCGTCGGCTTCTTCACCCGCGCGTTCGGATCCATCCCGGTCTACCGCCGGCAGGACGGGAGCGACGTCCGCCGCAACCGCGAGACATTCTCGGCCGCCCGCCGGCTCCTCGAGCGCGGCGGCGTCCTGGCCCTCTTTCCGGAAGGCGTGTCTCACGACGAGCCCAGGCTGCTGGAGCTGAAGACCGGCGCGGCGCGGATCGCGCTCGGCGTCGCCGCCGGCACCAGGCTGCGGATCGTCCCGGCTGGCCTCTACTACACCTGGAAGTCCAAGTTCCGGAGCGGCGCCCTTCTGCTCTTCGGCGAGTCTCTCCTCGTCGAGATCGCCTCGCCCGACGACCGGGGCGAGCCGACCCCGCGCGCCGCGCGCGAGCTGACGGGCCGCATCGAGGAGGCGCTTTCCGGGGTCACCGTCAGCGCCGAATCGAACGAGTCGCTCGACCTCGTCCGCAGGGCCGAGAAGATCTTCTCCGTCGGCGAGGAGGATTCCGAATCGCCGCTGGCCGACGAGCTCGAGCTGCGCCGGCGGTTCGTCGAGGGAGCGTCTCGCCTTCAGAAAGGCGATCCGGCCCGCTTCGAGAATCTCAAGACCCGCATCGTCCGTTTCGAGGAAGAGAGAAAGGCGGCCGGCCTCCCGCTCGCGCACCTCTCCGCCGGACGGTTGAGCCTCCGGTCGCTGGCGCTTCTGGCCGCCGCCAACCTGGGCTCCCTCCTGCTGCTGCCGATCGCCGCCTTCGGCGCGCTCCTCCACTACCCCGCCTACCGGCTCGCGGGTTTCCTCGCGGAC
>DATFWF010000026.1:0-20859 GCA_035259605.1 Thermoanaerobaculia bacterium | reverse complement strand
CCGCCGCTCTGCCGGCTCCTCGCGGGCGTCGGCCGCGGAGAACCCCGCCGGCTCGGGGACATCCTCTTGCAGCGCGTCGTGGATGGCCCGCAGCAGATCGTTTTCCGTCGGCGACCGGGGAACCGTCGGGATGCCCCCCGGGACCGAGGAAAGCCCGAACTCCTCGTCGGAGATCAGGATCCGGGTGAGGCGGGAGACCAGAGGGTCGTCCGCCGGGCGCCGGCCCTGGAGCGCCGAGGCGCCCCGCACGTGCCGGTCCAGCAGGATCAGGCGAAAGGGCCGGCCGGCTTTCTCCGCCGCCCGGAGAATCGCCGGGACCAGGAACGGTTCCTCGACGAGCGTCGGCTCGAGGCCGTGGCGGCGCAGCGTTCCGCAGATCCGCTCCTGGATCTCGACGCTCCTGTGGACGACGAGCAGCCGAAGTCCGCGCAGCTTCGCGGTCTGCTCGGGCGAAAGCGCCGCTCCGGCGGGATCCGGCTGCAGCTCGATCTCGAAATGGAACGTCGAGCCGCGCCCCGCCTCGCTCTCCAGCCACAGCCGTCCCCGCATCCGCTCGACGAGGTCCCGGCAGATCGCCAGGCCCAGTCCCGTTCCGCCGTGGCGGCGGGAATCGGAGCTGTCGGCCTGGAGGAACGGCTCGAAGATCCGCTCGCGGTCGCGCGGCGCGACCCCGGGCCCGGAGTCACGGACCTCGAAGGCTACGCGTCCCGCGGAGCCCGCGACCGGACGCGCGAGGACGGAGACCTCGCCTTCGTCGGTGAACTTGACGGCGTTGTCGAGCAGGTTGAGAAGGACCTGGCGGACGCGCGTCACGTCGCCGCGGACCCCGTCGGCCATCCCCGCGGTGACCTCGAAGGTCAGGTCCAGGCCTTTCTCGCGCGCCCTCGGCGCGAGGCTCTCGACGCATCCCTCGACGAGCCCCGTCAGGGAAAAGGGGCGGGAGTTCAAGGCGAGCGTTCCGGATTCGATCTTCGCCATGTCGAGAAGGCCGTTGATGAGCTGGAGGAGCTGATCCCCCGACAGCCTGGCGGTGCGCAGGTAACGGCGCCTTTCCCCTTCCGGCTCGCCCCGCAGCGCCAGGTCGAGCATTCCGAGAATCGCGGTGAGAGGCGTGCGCATCTCGTGGCTGACGGTCGCGAGAAACCGGGACTTGGCGCGCGAGGCTTCGAGAGCCGCCTCGCGCGACTCGCGGAAAGCGGCTTCGATCCGCGTCGCGGCGACCGCCGCCAGCGCGAGGAGCAGGACGGCGGCGCCCAGGGCCAGGTCCGCAAACCAGCCCGGGCTCAACCGGCCGGCGACGGAGGAAGCGAGCGTCGCCGCGCAGCCCGCCGCCAGGAGGATCCAGATTCGCCGTTCCCGCGCGGGGCGGCGGCCTCCGCGGGGACGGGCGGCGGCGTCCGAGTCCGCGCCCTGCGCGGCGGGCGGTGGCGTTGCCTTGTCCATGGGATGCAAGAGTCTTCTGCGACAATTGTAGCGCGGTGCCCCGATACACGTTCCTCCTCGTCGACGACGAGGAGCGCTGTATGCCGCCAAGCGCGAGGGGCGCAACGCCTGGGTCGGGCTGCTCAAGCGCCGGCGCCGCGAACTAGGTCCGGCCCCGGCGGCGGGCTCCAACGTGGAGATATGATGCGCCCGCGATGCGCTTCCTCCTCCGGCTGCTGATCAACGCGGCGGCCCTCTGGGTCGCCACCCGGATCGTTCCCGGAGTGACCCACACGGGAAGCGGAGGAAGCCTCCTGCTCGTCGCGCTCGTCTTCGGCGTCCTGAACGCGCTCCTGCGGCCGATCCTCGCGCTGCTCTCCTGCCCGCTCCAGATCCTGACCCTCGGCCTCTTCACCTTCGTCATCAATGCGGTGATCCTTCTCCTGACGAGCTCGCTGTCGGGCTCGCTCGGGCTCGGCTTCCACGTGGACGGGTTCTGGTCGGCGTTCCTGGGTGCGCTGGTGGTCTCGGTCGTCTCGATCCTTCTCTCGATCTTCGTGGGCGACGTCTCCAGGTCCGCGGCGAGGCGCTAGGCCCGCGCCTCCGCTTCACCGCCGCGCTGCGCCGGCACGGCGTGCGCGATGGAATTGGCGTAGTAGGCAAGCAGCGGCAATTCCGCCGGCTCGGCGGAGAAGAGGCCGTCGGACTCCGTCACCAGGCGGCGCAGCGTCAGCATCCGGAGTCCCACGGTGATCGCGTAGTCCTGGTCCTGGCGCGGCACGTAGACGTGCGCGCCGCGGGCCTCCAGGTCGCGCATCAACCCGAGGACTTCGCCTTTCAGCTCCAGCTCGCTCCACGCCCGCCCGGGGTGGCGAAGCAGGACCGTGGCGACCAGCGGGACGGGAACGGCGGGGATGACCCGCGCGATCTCCCCCATCAAACCCTCTGCGAGCTCCTCGACCTTCGCGAACCGCTCCTCGCGGGAGAGGGTCCGGAAGTCCACCCTCTTTCTCGTCATGGAGTCCTTCAGGGAAACGGGCGTTCCGAAGTTGACGCAGACGTAGCCGAACCGGTGCCACCGGTTACGCGCCATCAGCCAGAGGTTCCGGAGGGCGAAGCGCAGCGCGTTGGCGATCGCGCCGCCCGTCGAGGTCTTCCCACGCGAAGGGTCGAGCTCGGCCAGGAAGCTTCTGTCCTCGAAGACGCGGTCGTAGTTGATCCCGACCGGGATGAAGGCGATGTCGCGGCCGCCGGCGGGATCGAAGGAACGGACCATGTAGTCGAGGAGCCCCAGCTTCGGCGGCCGAAGCTTTCCGTCCCGCGAGAGGCCGCCCTCGGGAAAGACCGCCTGCGTCACGCCCGCCGCCGTCGCCATCGCGACGTACCGCTCGAGCACGCGCCGGTAGAGCGGATCGCGGGAGTTGCGGCGCACGAAGTAGGCGCCCATCGAGCGGATCAGGGCCTGGAGCGGCCAGATCCGCGCCCACTCGCCGACCGCGTAGGAGAGCGCGCTCTTCTCCGCGGCGAGGTAGGACACCAGGATGTAGTCCATGTTGCTTCTGTGGTTGATGAGAAAGACGACCGTCGCGCTGCCCGCGATCTTCGCGAGGCCCTCTTCGTCGGAGTAGCCGAGGCGGACGCGGTAGAGGGACTTCGCGATGTTTCGCGCCAGCCAGTACCCGAAGCGGAAGTAGACGTAGGCGTTGAAGGCGGGGACGATCTCGCGCGCGTAGCGCCCGATGCGTCGCTGGACCACCTCGCGAGGCGCGCCGGTTTCGCGGGCCTCCGTCTCCGCCGCTTCCTGGACCAGCGGGTCGTAGAGCAGCCGGTCGATCAGGACCTCCCGCTTGGTCAGCTTGAACGGCGGGATCCGGATCTTCAGCCGCGTGTTGATCTCCTCGAGCACGCGGTTGACCCGCCGATGGAGAAACCAGCGCACGCCCGGGATGAAGAGACGATCGAGAAGAGCCCAGAGGACGACCAGCCCGGCCGCGACGGCCAGCCACAGCGGGAGCGTCAGGGTGACGGCCACGATCTCTCAGACAAGGGTATCGTGTCCGGTCCCCCGGGGACCGCGGCTCGCCGCGAGCTGCCCCCCTCGGCGGTTAGAAGCGGGCGAGCTGGCCCGGCCCCGAGAGGACGAACCAGAAGGAGAGGCCGTTGCTGGCCACGCCCTGCGGGTTCGTGCCCTGGCCCGGATCGACGACGCCGATCGGGCTCAAGTCCGTGGCCTTCCAGACCGAGATCGTGCTTCCGTCCTCGTGCGTGACGAGGACGCGCTGGCCGTCAAAGGCCGCCTGGAAGCCGCTGCCGAGCGATCCGTCGCTGGCCGTGGAGAGGATCGCGCCCGTGGCGGCCCGGACGACCGAGATCCGCCCGTTGCTCGCGGGGACCCAGATGTTGACGCCGTCGTAGACCGGGTGGCGCGGAGTGGACTGGACGGTCACGGTCTGAAGGACCGCGCCGCTGGAGCTCAACTTCAGCAGGGTCCCCGCGTTGGTGTCGGTGACCCAGATGTTGGATCCGTCGTAGAGGATTCCCTCGGGCACGGTGAAACCGGAAGTCACGGTCGTGACGGACCAGGGGATCGAGGCTCCCGGCGTGATGATCGAGACCGAGCCGCCCGTGTTGCCCTGGCCGTTGTTCGCGGTCCAGATCCGCTGGCCGTCGAACACGATCCCGCGGCTGGCCTGGCCGAGGGTGGAGGCCACGGTCGTGACGGCGCCCGGAGCGGAGCCCGGATCGATCTGGTAGAGGCGGCCCGGGTTGCTCATGCCCGCCACGAAGATCCTGCCCATCGCCGACAGGACGCCCTGTCCGTTGGACGCGCCGGACCAGCTCCCGAGGACCCGGCCGTCGCTCGCGTGCACGCGCGTGACGGCGCCGCCGGTGTGCGAGATCCAGAGGTCCTCGCCGTCGGACTCGACGAACTGCGGAGCGGCGGCGGGGAGCGTCGTCAGCCCGAAGGCCGTCGCGTCCCTGGTCGTCCAGTTCTGGCGGTGCGAGGCGCGCAGGCTCGCCTTCCGGAGGGCCGTGTCCACGGTGCGCGAGAGGAACGCCGCCATCTGGAGGCGGGTCACTGGGCTGGAAGGATCGTACGTCGTGGGCGTCGTGCCCGTCGTGATCCCGGTGTAGAAGATGCCCAGGACGAACGGGCAGAACGCGTCGTTGGCGGTGTCGGTGAACGGTCCGCATACCGCCATAAGAGACATCCCTCCGGCCAGAAACGATCCCGCGACAAGCAAGCACGCGGCAAAGACACGCCGCCCGCGGCGAAACGAGTTCATTGTGTGTCTCCTTCTCTCAGGTTACTGAGAGACACATTACGCTTCGATCGGCGCGACTTCAACCTGTCCCGAAGGACAGGGGTTCGAGACAGTTTGCGCGAGATGCGCTACTCGATCCGGCCTCTCGCGGCGATCTCGAACACCGTCTCGACCCGATCCGCGCGCACGCCGTAGAGCCGGTCGTGGAGGTTGGAGACGACGCAGGCGTGGTTGGGAAGGATCTTCACGCGCTCACCGACGCGGAAGCGGTCTCCCTCCGCGACCCGCGCGACTCCGTGCTCCTCCGTCAGGCTCACCAGGCGCGTCTTCGTGCCGAGGATCAGCCCGTTGCCGCCGGGCCAGGGTTTCAACGGGTCCTGCGAGAGCGTCTTCGAGCCCGCGTCCACGACCGCGCGGCCGGGAGCGGGGACGCTGACGACGGTCGCGAGGATCGTCATCGCGCAGTCCTCCGGCGCGCAGGTCCCGAGCGCCGCCTGCGAGCCGTCGTGGAAGACGTAGTTGCCGGGGCGGCATTCCGTGACGCCGGCGACCCGCATCGAGTAGCGGGCCGAGGGGGTCGAGCCGACGGACACCTCCTCGATCGCGAAGTCCATTTCTCTCAACTCGGCAGCAGCCGCGACGAGGATCTCGCCCTCCTGCCGGCCGATCGCGGCGACCGCCTCGATGCTCTCCGCGGAATAGACATGGCCGGCGTGCGTGAAGATCCCGCGCAGGCGGATCCCGGGAAGGTCCGCGATCCGCGCGGCGAAGCGGACGGCCTTCTCCGGGTCAATTCCAACGCGGTGGTAACCGCAGTCGACCTTGATGAGAACGTCCAGCTTGCGTCCGGCCGCGGAAAACACCTCGGAGAGCCGGGTCGCTCCCTCGACGCTGTCGGTTCCCACGGCGAGCCGCAGGCGGTCGGAGAGCGCCAGGAGCCGCTCCGCCTTTCCGAGGCCGACGACGGGATAAGCGACGAAGATGTCCTCGAAGCCCGCGCCGGCGAAGGCCTCGGCCTCGGAAGTCTTCGCGAGCGAGATCCCGGCCGCGCCGGCGGCGAGCTGCATCCGAGCGATCTCGGGGCACTTGTGCGTCTTGGCGTGCGGGCGCAGCTTCACCCCCGCCTCGCGGGCGCGGGAGGCCTGCCGGGCGATGTTGCGCTCGAGGACGTCGAGGTCCACGAGGACCGCGGGCGTGGGAAGCTCCTCGATCGAGCGCGTCATTTCGGCTGCTGCCTCGTCAGGCAGTGGAGCGTGCCGAGGCCCCAGACGAGGTCCACCGCGTGGATCCCGACGACCGGGCGGTCGCGGAAGACCGCCGAGAGCACAGCCAGGGCGAGCCGGTCCCTGGGGTCGTTGAACGTCGGAACCAGGACCGCCGCGTTGCCGATGTAGAAGTTGGCGTAGGAAGCCGGGAGGCGGCGGCCGTCGAGAAAGAGCGGCGCGGGCATCGGGAGAAAGACGATCTCGACCTTCGAGCCGTCCTCGAGCCTCATTCCCTCGAGCCTCTCGCGGTTCTCCTCGAGGATTCCGTAGTTTTCGTCGGCGGAGTCCGTCTCGCGGCACAGGGCGATCGTGCGGGGGTTGACGAACCGGGCGATGTCGTCCACGTGGCCGTGGGTGTCGTCGCCGGCGATCCCGCGGTTGAGCCACAGGGTGTTTCGGACGCCGAGGAGCCGGGCGAAGGCCTCCTCGTAGTCCCCGCGGGCCATCCCGGGATTGCGCACCTGCACCTTCTCGTCGAGCAGGCATTCCTCGGTCGTCAGGAGCGTCCCCGCGCCGTTGGCGTCCACCGCGCCGCCTTCCAGGACGAGCTCGCGGCCGCCGAGCTCGCCCGGCAGCAGGGGAATCCCGAGCGTCTTTCCGACCCTGGGCGGGATCGCGTCGTCTTTCTTCCAGTCGTCGTAGCGGGCCCAGCCATTGAAACGGAAGCGGCGGATCGCGACTCCGCCCTTCGCTCCGTCGGTCCGGACGAACGCCGGCCCCGAGTCCCGCGTCCAGCCGCGGTTGGTCGGGAACCGGAAGAACTCGACGCGCGAGCTGTCCGCGCCGCAGCGCTCGAGGATGCGCCTGGCGGAGGCCTCGTGCTGCTTCGATTCCACGAGAACGCGGACGATCTCGCCCGGGACGAGCTTGCGGACGATCTCGCCGTACACCCAGGGAATCGGAGCGAACTTCCCGGGCCAGTCCGTCGCGTTGTGCGGCCACCCGATCCAGGTCGCCTCGTGCTCCTCCCACTCCGCGGGGAGGCGTGTCTTCTCCCTCTCCGGGCGGGAGAGGGCAGGGACGAGGGGACCCTTCTTCTCCCCGGTCCGGCGCATCTACTCTTCGTCGAGGAAGCGCCGCGTGATCCCGGAGTACGCGTCGATTCTCCGGTCGCGCAGGAACGGCCAGTTGCGCCGGACGTCCTCGATGCGGTCCGGATCGACCTCCGCCACGAGGATCTCTTCGCGATCCGTCGAAGCCTCCGCCACGACCACTCCCTGCGGGTCCGCGACGAACGATGTCCCCCAGAACTCGATGCCGGCGCCACCGCCTGCTCCCTCTCCCGGCGGGAGCGGGGGGGTTCGGGGGGTCTCCCCCCGACTGGGGTGAGAGGCCTTCTCGTGCCCGACCCGGTTGACCGCGGCGACGTAGAGCCCGTTGGCGATCGCGTGCCCTCGCTGAACCGTCCTCCACGCGTCTCGCTGCGCCGCGCCGTGCTCCGCCTTCTCATGCGGGTGCCACCCGATCGCGGTCGGGTAGAAGAGGACGCTCGCCCCGGCCAGCGCGGCCAGCCTCGCGCCCTCCGGGTACCACTGGTCCCAGCAGATCAGCGTCGCGATCCGCCCCGCGCCCGTGTCGAACGCCGGGAAGCCCCGGTCGCCCGGCGTGAAATAGAACTTCTCGTAGTAGGCGGGATCGTCGGGGATGTGCATCTTGCGGTACACGCCCGCGATCCGGCCGTCCTCTCCGATGACCGCCGCGCTGTTGTGGTACAGCCCCGCGGCGCGCCTCTCGAAGACCGGCGCGACCACGGCCACGCCCAGGCGCCGCGCAGTCTCCGACAGCGCTTCGGTCGTCGGTCCCGGCACCGGCTCGGCCAGGTCGAAGACGGCGGGATCCTCGCGCTGGCAGAAGTACTGCGACCGGAAGAGCTCCGGCAGGCAGACGACCCGCGCGCCCTTCCCGGCCGCCTCCTCGATGCCCGCGACCGCCTTGCGCAGGTTCGCCGCCGCGTCCGCCGTCGCGCTCATCTGGACCAGCCCGATCGAGAACTTCTCCGCCTTCATTCCCGCAGAGCCTACTTCTTCTCCCTCTCCCGGCGGGAGAGGGAAGGATGAGGGGAGCTCACGATCCGCCCCGATAAAACGGGATCACCCGGAGGAGAAAGAACGCCGTTTCGTTCACGAACAGACCCGCGAGGATGAGGAGAAGGAGCGCATCGCGCGGCTTTTCCGCTGAAAAGTTTCTGGCCGCCGCGATCGGAAAGGCCAGCACCACGAAGGGCAACACCGCGAAGAAATACCGCCCGTTGGTCGCCCGCATCTGCCCGTAGATCTCGTAGGCCTCGAAGCTGTTGACCAGGTACGCCGCGCAAAACACCAGGAAGACGAACTGCGACCCGGCGAGGACCTTCTCTTGCGCCGTTCCGCCCCCGAAGGCTCCGGGCAGCGCGGCGAACGGAACCGCCGCGACCAGGCTGTAGACGATCCCCTTCAAAAGCGCGGATGCTCCGGCGCCGGCGAAGAACGCCAGATAACAGAACAGGAACACCGAGGCGGCGATCGCTCCGCAGACCGCGCGGGCCGCCGGGCGCGATCCGCCCCGTTTCCAGAACCAGGCCGCCGCGCCTGCCGCGCAGAGCACAGCGAGCAGGACGTAGGGCGCCAGGAAGACACCCGAGACCTGGAACCACCGCACTTCCCCGCGCCCCGTCCCCATCCATCCGATCAGGCCGAAGAAGTTCTTGAAGGTGTGGTCGAGGACAGGCTCGCTCCGGAGGTAGTCGAGAAGGCTCGCGAGCCGGAACGGCTCCTTCGAAACCGGGTGGACCCGGGTGTCGCCGAAGAGGAGCCAGTGGCGCAGCGTCCACGCGAGCGCGAGCGACACGGAGGTCAGGCCGACCGCCGCGGCCTGCGCGGCGCGCCGCGCGCCCCGGGCCTTGACCCGGAACGCCGCGAGGAGCGTCAGGGCCGCCGCGGGAACGACCGCGGACAACTTGACTCCGCCGGCCAGAGCGAGCCCCGCGGCCATGGTCATGGCGTCGGAGAACGATCCGGAGCGCGCCAGCCGTGCGAACCCGAGCGCGGCGATCCCGCTCGCGAGAGCCAGGAGGATGTCGTGGTTGGTCCCCGAGGAAAGATGGCTGTACATCGGAACGAGCCCGACTCCCGCCGCCGCGACGAAAGAGAGGAGGGGATCGGCCGTCGCCTCGAGGAACGCCGCAAAGAAGAGAAGCAGAGCCGCCGCGCCGGAGACCGCCGACAGAAGGCGCGGGGCGCGGTAGAGCCATCGCGGATCCGCCGTGACGAGCCTGGCGCCGGAGAGGATCGGCGCGGCCAGCAGGTGGTACAGAGGAGGATGCTGCGCCACCCAGTTCAGGTACGGTCCCGGCGCTTTCCCTTTCGACCAGTCGGCGAGCACATCGGCGGGAAGCACGCTCCTTCCCGGCACCGGGAGTCCCTTCCCCTCGGCCAGGTCCGCCACGATCCCGTAATGCCCCGACTCGTCCGGCACGTCCCACATCGGCGTCACCCAGAACGCCAGCACGATCGCCTTGACCAGAAACACCGCGGCGACGACTCCCATCGCCCGCCGGATCGCTCGCTCCTTATCGCGCCGGCTCGCGGTTGGCACAGCGCCCGAGGCGACGGTCATCCGTACCAGTCCGCTTCGAGCATCAGGCGAAGCCACTCGCGCTGCTCGGCGTCGAGAAACGTCTCGCAGAGGTCGAGCGTCGCGAAGACCCGGGATGGCTCTTTCTCCCTTCCGAGCCTCTCGGAGTAGCGTTTCAGGACCCCGAGGCTCGCCGCCGCGCGCGCCGCGTTCCTCGTGAGCTCGTGCGCGGAGCGCCAGGTCTTGATTCCCGCCCAGAGCGCGGGGAGGACGGCCGCGCAGAGGAGGAAGAAGACGCTCGCCGACCGCAGGACCGCCGCGGACTGCGGGTTCCCGGCGAAGAAGGAGGCGATCTCGAACCCGAAGTGGATGAAGACGGCGAGGACGCTCGAAAAAAAGAAGAACGGCAGCAGCCGCGGGTTGTCCCAGGAGAGCGGGCTCTCCTGCGCGCGCGCCTGGAAGTAGGCCATCCGGGCGGAAAGCCGGGTGGAGCGGTAGAAGTTGACGAGCCCTTCGAGCGAGGCGGCGTCTACCCCTTCGCACGCCGCCGGCTCGGGCTGCTCGGGAACCGGCGTGGAGCGGGCGAGCGCCTGGAGCTCCACCCTGGTCAGGACCTCGATCTCGGAAACCTCCCGTCCGATCCACTGCGAGTAATCGCCACCCGCCGGCTCGCGTCCCGTCCAGTAGTCGGGACTCGTCAGGAGCCGGTAGAAGAGCAGGCGCAGCCGCTCCGCCTTGTACCGCTGGAGTAGCCAGCCTTCCTGCCGGTAGAGCACCAGGCTGCGCGCGACCGAGACGAAGGTCAGCACGACGGCGAGGACCTCGACCGACAGGAGCGCGATGGCGGGCCAGCGATTTCCCTCCCGCCACGCGTCCACGAGCTGGTGGTGGAAGGCGAGCTGGAGGATCGCCAGCACGATCGCCACCGCGCCGCACAGCACCGAGAGGGTGGCGGAAGACTCGTAGCGCTCGCGGTTGCGGGCGGCGGTCTCGTCGGCCTGCTCGAACCGCTCGAGGAGCGAACCCGGTCCGCTCTCGGGGCCGCAGCGCGCGAGGAATTCCCGGAGACGTTCGGGGGACGCGGGATCGGCGGCGAGCCCCCGGATGTCCTCCGCGAGGCGGACCGTCACGCCTTTTCGATCCGGTAGCCCAGGGCGAGGATCGCCTTCAAAGTCTCCATCGCCGTCCGCCGGTCGTACTCCTTGTCCTCCTCGGAAAGCTCCTCGTAGGGGACCAGGTTGGGGTGCTCCTTGCGCTCGTCGTTCCTCTCGGGGACGTAGCGCCATCCGTCATCGAGCTTCTGCCGGGCCCAGTTCTCGTGGGTATTCCTGGCCAGGAGCCCGGTCAACTGCTCGATGGGTTTCGGCAGCGAGACGCCCGAGGTGTCGCGGGGTGCGGGCCGGTAGGTCAACGCAATCCTCGCCTCTACTTTCTCACACACGAGCCCGGCGCCGACATTCGGGGCCGCGCGGTATGCTCGATTCGTGAGACGCGGTCGGCAGAACGTGTTTTGCGGAATCGTTCCCCCGCACATGCTGATCGCGATCTGCCAGAACGGGACCGCGGAGGAGAGGGGACGCGCGCTCCGCACGATCGTCCTGTCCGAGAGGCTGCGGGAGAGGCGCGCGTTCCTGTCGCTCCTTCCGGGCGCGACGCCGGTCGGCCAGAAGCGGCGGCTGGTCTATGACGCGAAGCACCGCACGACGCTGCCCGGAACTCTCGTCCGCTCGGAAGGCGATCCCCCGAAGAAGGACGCGGCGGTGGACGAGGCGTACGACGGCGCCGGGGCGACCTACGACCTCTACCAGAAGGCCTACAGGCGAAACTCGATCGACGGCCGGGGGATGCGGCTCGATTCTTCGGTCCATTACTCCGTCGGCTACGACAACGCCTTCTGGAACGGTTCGCAGATGGTCTACGGAGACGGCGACGGAAGGCTCTTCAACCGCTTCACGATCTCCTTGGACGTCATCGGACACGAGCTGACCCACGGCGTGACCGAGCACGAGGCGAACCTCGATTACCAGGACCAGCCCGGAGCCTTGAACGAGTCCTTCTCCGATGTCTTCGGCTCGCTGGTGAAGCAGCGGCACCTCAAGCAGAAGGCGGACCACGCCGACTGGCTGATCGGCGCCGGCCTCTTCACGCCGAAGGTCCAGGGGCTGGCGCTGCGCTCCCTGAAAGCTCCGGGCACCGCCTACGACGACCCGGTCCTCGGCAAGGACCCGCAGCCCGACAACATGAAAGGCTACGTCAACGACCCCGAGGACGACGGCGGGGTCCACATCAACTCGGGGATCCCCAACCGGGCCTTCTACCTGGCGGCCGCGGCGATCGGGGGCTTCGCCTGGGAGAAGGCGGGGATGATCTGGTACGCCGCGCTGACGAAGCACCTGCGCCACGACAGCGATTTCGCGGCGGCGGCGCGGCTGACGCAGACCGCCGCGTCGGACCTCTATGGGAAGGGGAGCACCGAGGAGAAGGCGGTCCGGGACGCGTGGAAGACCGTGGGCGTCGAACAGCCGGCGCACAAGTTAGCGGGGGGAGACCCCCCGAGCCCCCCCGCGCCGCAGCCGCCGAAGAAATGAAGATCCGCCTCGTCCGCAGCGGCGGGTTCGCCGGCATGCGCCGCGAGGTGACGATCGACACGGAGACGCTCGACGCCTCCAGCGCCGAGGAGATCCATGAGGCCCTCGAGGCGGCGGACCGCGCGGGGCTCTTCCGAAAGACAACCACCCGACAGACGACGCAGCACCGGGACCGCTTCCGCTACAGCCTCACCATCGAGGACAGCAAGGGGAAGCGCGAGGCCCGGTTTTCGGAGGAGAACGCCTCCGAGAGCGCGTCCCTGGTCGTGGACGCGGTCTGGAAGGCCGCGGGATCCGCCGACGACCCCGATTCCCGCCGGGCCTGACGCTCAGGTGACGCGGCCCACCAGGCCCGCGCGGAAGAGCCGGCGATCCACCGTCGAGAGGTCCCGGACGACTCGGGAGGGGAGGAGTGTGCGGTGTGGGATGTCGTAGAGGGCGTCCGGGATCTCCCAGAGGTCTTCCTCCGACGTCATCCACCGGAGCCGGTCGAATCGGGACAGGTTGAGGGGAAGCGAATAGCGCCGCAGCGTCTTCTCCCCGCGCAGGTTGAAGTACGACTCGAAGTAGGAGAGGACGAGGCTCTCGATGGAGGGGTGGACCGGCTCCCGGAACCGCAGGCCGGAGTAGTTGGAGCGCGCGACGGCTCCCCAGCGGCCGTTCTGGCGGAAGACCGCGAGCACGTGGTCGTCGTCCTGCACGGCTTCCAGGTCGACGATCAGAGGAGGGTGGCCCTGCACTCGCAGCGCCGCCGCGGCGAAGAGCGCCCCGTCCATGCACTGGACTTTCCGCTCCCGGAGCACGCGGCGCGCCGACCGGCAGCCCGCGCCCTGGACGTCGTAGTCGAGGCCGTCGAGGAATTTCTGGATCCGCGAGGCCGGCTCGAGGTTCGAGAGGAACGACCACTCCCGCGGCGTCAGTCCGAAGCGGGGAGCGCGTCGCCTCACGGGCGCAGCCTATACAATCCGGCGGCTCGGAGAGGGATGCAGATGAGATCGGCGGCAAAGGCGCTTCTGCTGGCGGCGGCGATGGCCGCTGTGCTCCTTGCGGGCTGCCGCAAGTCGGAAACGCCGGAGGCCGCCGCCGACACGGAAGCCGCGAAACAGGCCCGGGCTCGGCCCCCCTTCGGGTTGATCGACACGCCCAAGGAGAACGAGGCGATCGCCTCCGGCGGAGAGGGAACGGGATGGGCGCTCGACGATTCGGGGATCGCGAAGGTCGAGGCCGGCCTGGACGACGGCCCGCGAAGGCCGGCGAAGATCGGTCAGCCTTTCCCCGGCGTCAAGGAGGCCTACCCGACCTATCCCGACTCCGACAAGGCGGGCTTCACCTTCACGATGCCGTCGGTCGCGTCGGGGCCTCACCTTCTGGTCGTCACGATCACCGGCAAGGACGGCGGCAAGACCGACCTGCGCCGCCACGTCCAGATCCGCTAGGGAAACGACTCCGGCGCCTCGACGGCGCGGCGATGGAGATCGTCGTCGATGTTTCTTCCGGTGACGATCAGGACGGCCGGGCCGTTGCCGGTCAGCCGCGGCAGGGCGGCGAGCGGCGCGGCCGCCGCGCCTTCGACCCGGATCCCGCAGCGGGCGTAGGCTCCGACGGCGGACGCAATCTCCCTCTCCGAGACGAGAAGGATGCGGTCCGCCACCCGGCGCATCGTCTCCACCGCCCGCGGGATCGCCACGCGAACCGCCAGTCCGTCGGCGAAGGTCGCCATCCGGCCGCACTCGACCGCTCTTCCCGCGTCGAAGGAGAGCGCCATGACCGGAGCCGCGGCGGCGGCGACGCCGACGACGGAGGTCGAGGGCGATCGCTCCCGGACGGCCGTGCCGATCCCGCAGATCAGCGCGCCGTTCCCGACCGGGACGACGACGGCCGCCGGCGGCGCCGGAAGCTGATCGAGGATCTCCTCTCCGATCTTCCGGTACCCTTCGTATTGCGCCGGCTCAGCGCCGTCCTCGAAGAACGCGAAGCCGCGGTTGCGGGCGAAGCTGGCGGCCGCGGATTTGGCTTCGTCGAGATCCTTCCCGACGAGATGGACCTCGGCACCCTGCGCCTCGATCAACGCGAGCTTGGCGCGCGAGACCTTCTCCGGCGCGAACACCACGACGGGAAGACCGAGCCGGCGTCCGGCCCATGCCGCGGCCGCTCCGTGGTTGCCGGTAGACGCCGTGACGACTCCGGCCGCGCCGCGCTCGCGGAAGCTCTCGAGCGCCGGCAGCGCGCCCCGCCACTTGAAGGCGCCGAGCTCGTGAGCGTCCTCCCGCTTCAACCACGCCTCGCGCCCGGGGGACAGCGTTGGGTGAGCGAGCTCGAGCGGTGTGGCGGGGGTCATCGCGGCCGGCCGGCCGCCAACGATATCGCTACCTGGCATGTCGTAGGGGAAGGGCTTGCCCCTCCCGCCACGCCGGCGATTCCGCAGGCGATGCGACCGGGCTAGGGCCTCTCCGCGAGGAAGTCGTCGACGGCCTTGACGAACATGTTGGGTTGGTCCACGAAGGTCATGTGTCCGCTCTGCGGGAAGACGACGAGCTTCGAGCCCGCGATCCTGTCGTGCATCACGCGGGAGAGCGAGGGGTCGCACTCGTCGTGGTCTCCGACCGCGATGAGCGTCGGCACCCGGATCGAGGAGAGGCGGTCCGTGTATTCGGCCGAAACGAGGTTGCCGTCGATCACGTACTCGCCGTGGGAGCCCCACATCTCCCGATACAGGTCCCAGGGGATGTTGCCCGCGGCGATCGGGTCGAAGTTGGGATCGGGGCGGCGCTGGTAGAGATACGGGAAATAGCCCTCGCCCCACGCCGCGATCGCGTAGTCGCTGGTGTACTTGTTCTTCTCGTAGTCCCTGCCGTGGCCGAAGAGGCCTTCCTTCTCGGCCCTGTCAATTCTGTCGCGCAGCTCCTTCGGCATCTTCTCCTTCATCCGGTCGAAGACCTTGTTCATTTCCTTCGTCGAGGAGAAGGTCGAGCACAGAAGGAGCTTCGACAACCCCTCGGGATACTTGAAGGCGTACGCCTGGGCGAGGACGCCGCCGTAGGAGTGCCCGAGCAGCGCGACCTTTCCCAGGCCGAGAGCGCGGCGCACCGCCTCGACGTCGTCGGCCATGTTCTCGACGGTGTAGAGCTTCGCGTCCTCGAGCTTCTGCGAGCGGCCGGACCCACGCTCGTCGATGAAGACGACCCGGTGAGTACGCGCGAGCGGCAGCAGGTACGGAAGGAAGTAGTCGTGCGAGGCGCCGGGCCCGCCGTGCACGACGAGGAGCGGCGATCCGCTGCCGAGCGACTTGTAATAGATCAGGACGCCGTTGGCGTCCACGAAGCCTTCCTGCATCGGGAAGACCGCAGGGCCGGCCGCCTTCTTCGCGGCGGGCTGGGCTTGAACCGGCAAAGCCAGGAGAGCGACGAGGGAGAGAGTCGAGAAGATCGGTTTCTTCATGGTTCGATCCTACTTCCATGCCGCGGGGGATAATCCTCGCGATGAGCGTGGAGCGGTCCGGGTTCGCTTTCGAAGGGCGGCTGGAGGCATCCGAGACGGTCCCGTCCCGCTTCTACACGGATGCCTCGATCCTGGACCTGGAGCGTGACGCCGTTTTCGGGCGCACCTGGCAGCTGATCGGCCGCGGGGACCAGCTCCGCTCCGCCGGCAGCTACTTCACCGCTCACGTCGGCCGCGAGCCGATCCTCGTCGTGCGCGGCGCCGATTCGAAGGTCCGCGCCCTCTCGAACGTCTGCCGGCATCGCGCCGGGCCGGTCGCCGCGGGGGAGGGCTCCTGCCAGGCCTTTCGCTGCGGCTACCACGGCTGGAGCTACGCGCTCGACGGGCGGCTCCTGAACACACCCGAGTTCGACGGCGTCGAGAACTTCCGGAAGGAGGACCACCCGCTGCCCGAGTTTCGCGTGGAGAGCTGGCTCGGCCTTCTCTTCGTCAACCTGGACCCCGCCGCGCCGCCGCTGCCGGAGATCCTGGAGGACCTCCCGGGGCGCCTGGCCGCGCGACGCCTCGAAACGATGAAGCCTGCGGCGAAGAAGGACTGGATCGTCGAGTGCAACTGGAAGGTCTACGTGGACAACTACCTCGAGGGGTACCACATCCCCATCGTCCACCCCTCGCTGATGAAGGAGCTCGACTACGTGCGCTACGTCACCGAGACGAAGCGCGTCTACTCCCTCCAGCACTCACCGATCCGCGAATCGGGCCCCGGACGGCTCAAGCGCTCCGAGTCGGAGGACGAAGCCCTCTACTTCTGGATCTATCCCAATCTGATGTTGAACGTCTATCCCGACAACTTCTCGACGAACCTGATCCTCCCGATCACGCACGAGCGCACGCTGACGGTCTTCGAGTGGTTCTTCCTCGATCCCGGGAAGCCCGGAGCCGCCGAGGAGATCCGCCGGACCGTCGAGTTCTCCGACGAGATCCAGCTCCAGGACATCGCGATCTGCGAGGCGGTGCAGAAGGGACTGAAATCCCGCACCTACGACCGCGGCCGCTACTCCGTCCGCCGCGAGAACGGCGTGCACCACTTCCACTCCCTTTACTCCCGCTCGATGCGCGGCTGACCGAGCTTGTTCGAGCACCGGCTGGCCCCGCTCCTTCCCTGGCCGGCCTTCCGCCGCCGCCTGCTGTGGACGACGGCGCTCGGGCTGGGGTTGATCGCGATCTCGCTCGCGGTGGGGATGGTGGGTTACAAGCTGACCGCTCCGAGAGAGATGAGCTGGACGGATTCCTTCCTGAACGCCGCGATGATCCTGTCCGGGATGGGACCCGTCGAGCAGTTCGAGAACTGCGACTGCAAGGGCGCGAAGATCTTCGCGGGCTTCTACGCGCTCTACAGCGGTCTCGCCCTCATCTCGATCGCCGGTCTCATGTTCTCTCCCATCTTCCACCGTTTCCTGCACAAGTTCCACCTGGAGCAGGAGGGGAAAAGCGGGAAGTAGTGCCTCTGGCTCAGGCGCCGAGATGAATGCGCCTTAGGAGCTCCTGGAACCTGGGATCCGAGCGCAGGGGATCCGCGTCCGGATCGACGCTCAGGAGAACCAGAGGCTCCGAGCGCCCCTCGTATTGCTTCAGCAGCGCGGCGAAGGCGCGATCTGTCTCGCCCAGAGAGGCCAGGAGCCTCCATCCGCCGGCGTTGCCCGGTTCCTTCGACGTGATCTCGGCCTGGAGGCGAAGGGCTTCCTCCCGCCTCCCGGACATCGCGTAGGCTGCCGCGAGCAGGTCCTTTCGCTGGGAGACGAGGAACTCGCGGATCGCCCCTTCGAAATCTCCCTGGGCTTTGAGGATCCGGCCGAGCTCGACGTGGCCCTGGCGGAACTCCGGGTCCATCTGGATGGCCCGCCCGGCACTCGCGCGCCGCCTCCTCGTAGCGCCGCGCGAAGAGCAGGATGTCTCCGACATCGGTCGCGATGGTCAGCGACAGGGGGGGTCCGGGCCTCCGCCCTGGACGGCGACCAGCCGGCGCCGGCGAACAACGTTCTCGCCGGGACGGCCACGGCGCAGCTCTATGCGGCGATCGCGGTGTCCGGCGGCGGCCAGCCGCACAACAACATGCAGCCATACCTGACGTTCAACTTCTGCATCGCCCTCCAGGGCGTCTTCCCGCCGCAGTCCTGACGTGGCGGCGGTGATGTCGGCGAGGATCGCGCTCCGCCCGGCCGTCCCGGCCGACGGGGATCTCCTCTTCCGCATCTACGCCTCGACGCGCGCGGAAGAGCTCGCCGCGGTCCCCTGGACCGAGGATCAGAAGCGAGCCTTCCTCTTCCAGCAATTCGACGCGCAGAGCCGGAACTGGGCCAAGCAATACCGGGACGCCGACTTTCGAATCATCGAGGTGGACGGCGAGCCGGCGGGCCGCTTCTACGTCCACCGCGGCGCGCGGGAGATCCGGCTGGTGGACATCGCGCTCCTGCCGGAATACCGGGGAGCCGGGACCGGCACGGAACTGCTCCGGGAACTCCTCGGGGAAGCTCGGTCAAGCGGCCGAACGGTGACGCTTCACGTCGAGGTCTTCAACCCGGCGCGGAAGTTCTACGAGCGGCTCGGATTCCGCGCCGTCGAGGACCGCGGCGCCTACCTCCTGATGCGATGGTGTCCGCCGGGAGCGGGGGGAGAGCTCAGTTGAACACGGCCTCGTACTTCACGCCTTCGGCGCCGGCTTCGATCGGCACGAGAAAGATCTCGAGGCGGCCCAGGGCCTCGTTCTCGAGGGGATAGATGCGCTGCGGAAGGATCGGACTAGCGGGACCCCGGAAGACGAGCGAGAAGGGCTCGCGCCGCGGGCCGGCCGCGCCCCGGCCGGGCGACAGGCTGCGGGCCTCGACCAGGACCAGCTCCAGCGCGGGATTCCCCTCGAGAAGGAGCCGGAACGTCCTGCCCAGGAGCCGCGAAAAGTCCTCGACCGTGAGGCGGTCCAGCATCGCTGCCATCGTGGCACAGGTCCTAGAACGTAGACGAGGCCGTCGGGGCCGACGCGGCACGTCACGGGGCCGTGGATCGCGCCCAGACCGTCGCCCGACCGCGCCTCCGGATCCTGGGCGGCCAGGACGGCGGCGCAGAGGACTGCCAGCAGGCCGGCCCCGGCTCGTCGAGCCGACCCGGTCGGCCGGGGATCGGCTTCAGGCATCGCGCGCGAAAGTCTACTCCGCGCCTTTTTGGGGTTCCCTCGTAAGCGGGATGTGATAGAAGCGCCTTGAGCCCGACAGATTCGTTTAATTCGGGAGCCGTGGACGAAGTCCCCGAGCACGGGACTCCGAAGACTCTCCGATCACGGCGGGGAGGTCAGCGTGAAGACGATCGCGTTGAGGCTTTCGCGAAACGCGAGATTTCTGTCCATCGCGCTGACACTGATGTTCGCGTCCTACGCAGTCTATCGTCTTCGCGCCGTCTCCTACGCCGCGCCCACCTCGCTCGAAACGGCCGGAACCGACCGGACCGATTACGACGCCGGCGACACGGTATTCGTCCGGGGCAGCGGCCACGAGCCCTCGACCGCCGTCCGGGTTCGCGTGACCCGCCCGGACGGCTCCGTGGCCACGGAGGTGCTGACCGGCCGGTTTACCGTCCAGGTCCTGGGAAGGGACGACGTCCGCCTGGCCGTTGTGGAGTTCCGGCGCGGGCCAGTCCTCGGGACGGACGAGGGCAACTACCGCGCTGGTGAGACGGTCGCGTTCCGAGGCTCCCGGTGACTGCCCAACGAGGCGGTGAGCCTCCTGGTCCACGAGGCCCCGTCCTTCTGCCCGGACCGTGTCTTCACGGCGACGGCCGACGGGGAGGCTCGACCGCCAATCAGGGGCCGCCGGCATCGCGACCTACCGGGTCGTCTGTGGAGGCGTGCCGACGAGCACGCCGACCAGCACTCCAAGCAGTTTCCGGTGGAAGGGGCACGTCATGAAGGCGATCGCGTTGAGGCTTCGTCGGGCGGTGAGGTTCCTGTTGGCTGCGGCGATCCTGATGCCAGCCTTCTATGGCGTCTTGCGATTGAGCGGGGATTCGTTGGCGAAGCCGACCTCAAAGGAGAAGGTCGAGGCCAACCAGGGTAATGGTTACGGCCAGCCGGTTTCCGTGACGGGGACCGGATATGAGCCCTCTGCCGCGGTTTCGATTCGCGTGACGCGTCCCGACGGCGGGCAGGACACGGCTCTGACGAGCGTCGATCGCAAGGGGAACCTCTCCTTTTCCTACAAGCCTCGGTCGCTCGCCGGAGCCTATGTTCTCGAGACCCTGGGGGAGGGGGATTTCGGTCTAGCGGCGGCGGGATTCAACAACGGCGCGACGATCCAGGCGCTGAAGGGTAACTACTTCGAGGGTGAGCTCGCGGAACTGGCCGGGTCCGGCTGGCAGCCAAACGAGGCAGTGACGCTGATCGTCCACGAGTCCAACCCCTCGATCTGTCCGGACCGGGCGTTCGTGGCGACCGCGGACTCGAAGGGAACCCTCTCGAGCAAGGCCTTCGTCATGGAGTCCCATGACGACAGCGTCACGTTTACCGTGACCGCGACAGGCCAGTCCTCGGCGCTGACGACGCAGGCGACGTTCACCAGCAGTGTGGCGTTCGTGGGCAACATCGGAACAGCGACGCGGAGCACCAGCGGCAACAACAGCATGACGATCACGGTCAGCGCCGTGGGCGTGGCCGGCGGCGACAGCATTCTCGTCGCCTTCGCCTCCTCGACGGTGGCGGGAGCGGTTGGGTGCTCCGACTCGAAGAGCAACACGTACCACGTGGATGCGGACCGGATCAACGGAGCGTCCGGCCGGGTGACGATCTGCTCGGCCCATGGCGTGACGGCGCTCGCGAGCGGCGACACGATCACCGTGACCTACCCGTCCTTCAGCGGCTCCTCGTCGGTGACGGCCAACGAGTTCCAAGGGCTTTCTTCGGGCGGCACGACGCTGGACGTGACCGCGACCGGGACCGGCAATACCGCCTTCCCGACCTCCGGGCCGTCGCCGACGACCTCCCAAGCCGACGAGCTTCTCTACGGAGCGATTTTCTTCTCCGGAACGAACTTCGCGACGTTCACGCCGGGCGCCGGGTACACGCGGACGAACCCGGACCTTGCGGGCAGGCGGCTCGCCTCCGAGTACATGGCCGTTTCTGCGACCGGCTCCTACCAGGCCAACGGAACCCTGACGACTGCCAACCAGTGGGCCGCGGCCCTTGCCACGTATAAGGTCGGGCCACCGCCGACTCCGACTCCGACGAGCACGTCGACGAATACACCCACCAACACGCCGACAATCACGCCGACGCCGACGAACACT
>DATFWF010000025.1:0-21386 GCA_035259605.1 Thermoanaerobaculia bacterium | reverse complement strand
GTTTTCCCCCGCTCCCCCGCGGAAAGCGTCGGAGAGGGCCTTGCGGTCCACGCTGATGGGGACCGTGGGTTTCTTCGCGCCGTAGACGACGGCCGGGATCTTCCCGTTGACCCGCGCGCGGCGGGCCTCGTTCTTCCCCTTCTGTTCGCGTTTTTCGACGTGCAGTTCGATCTCTTTCATCGCTGTTTACCCCGTGCCATTCTCCCGATGCCGCCCGGTTGCCGGCCGGCCGAAATTGGGCGCAAAACGGCGCATTCTACACGAAAAGCGAGGAAACGGAAGTCCCCTGGTGGATCCGCTGGATCGCCTCGCCAAGGAGGGGTGCGATCGTCAGCGAGCGGATCTTGCGGCAACGCGCCAGGGCGGCGTCCAGCGGGATCGTGTTGGTCACCAGGAGGGTCTCGATCGGCGAGCTCTCGATGCGCTCGAAAGCGGGCCCGGAAAGGACCGGGTGCACCGCCGCGGCGAAGGTCTTCTTCGCTCCCTGCTCGTGAAGGGCCTCGGCGGCCTGGACCAGGGTTCCGGCGGTGTCGATGATGTCGTCGAGGATCAGGACGTTACGCCCCTCGACGTCGCCGATGACGTGCAGGACCTCCGTCTCGTTCTTGCCGGTCCGCCGCTTGTCGATGATCGCCAGGGACGCGCCGAGCCGCTTGCCGATGGCCCGGGCCCGGGCGACTCCCCCGACGTCGGGCGAGACGATGACCAGGTCTTCCAGGTTCATTTCCCGGATCGCGTCGAGAAGGACGGGCGCCGCGAAGAGGTGGTCCACCGGGATGTTGAAGAAGCCCTGGATCTGGGCGGCGTGCAGGTCCATCGTCAGGATCCGGTCGGCGCCCGACGCCGTGAGGAGATCCGCCATCAGCTTGGCCGCGATCGGGACGCGCGGCTTGTCCTTCTTGTCCTGCCTCGCGTAGCCGAAGTACGGCATGACCGCCGTGATCCGCGACGCCGAGGAGCGCCGGAAGGCGTCGAGCAGGATCAGCAGCTCCATGACGTGGTCGTTGACCGGAGAGCTCGTCGGCTGGACGACGAACACGTCGGCGCCCCGCACGTTCTCGTCGATCTGGCAGTAGTTCTCCCCGTCGGAGAAGTTGTAGAGGGTCAGCTCCCCGAGCGAGAGCCCGAGGTAGTCGCAGATTTCTTGGGCCAGCGCCGGATGCGCTCTCCCCGAAAAGACCTTCAGTTCTCCGTAGGAAAAGTTCGCCGTCAAGCTCCGGCGATTCTACTCAATCGCACGAGGGCTACAATGATGAAGCCTCTTCTGGGGCGTCGCCAAACTGGTAAGGCACCGGCCTTTGGAGCCGGCATCTGGAGGTTCGAGTCCTCCCGCCCCAGCCAGCACGTCGGCGAGCTAGCGCTCGCCTCCCGCTCAACGTCGAGTGTTCCTCCTAAGAGCGGTGGCCAGGTTTTCGTAGCGGAGGGGCTTGCCCCTCCCCGCCACACGGTCGAGATGTGGTCCGGGAGTTCTCTCCCTGGAATTCCTAAGCGACTTCGGACGGGGCGACCGGGTGCTCCACGGCGGCGGTCTCCGCCTTGGCGACGGACGGGGCAGATCCGTTCTTGGCCTTCTGGTATTCGCCGAGGATCTTCTTCTCCATCATCTCGCGCGTCTCGCGGTTCAACGGGTGCGCGACGTCCTTGAACTCGCCGTTCTTCTTCCTCTTCGACGGCATCGAGATGAAGAGTCCGTTGGGGCCCTGGATCACTTTCAGGTCGGACACCAGGAAGCAGTCGTCGAGCACGATCGAGACGTAGGCCTTGAGCTTCTCCTCCTCCACCGGGAAAACCTTGACCTGGGTAATCTCCATGGCTGCTCCTCCTCAGAGCGACGTGCGTCGCTCGTAGTCCCCTCTTCCCAATGTCGCGGCGCGAAGGATCCTCGCCTCCGGATGGCGGCGCGCGAGATCCCGCTCCCCCTCCGCTGTCAGGCCGCGCAGAACGAGGGCCGACCCCGAGCCGGTGATCCCGGCCTCGAGGGCGGCCGCCGCGGCCGAGACGAGGTACCCCTTCATGTCTGGACATGTCTCTAGCACGGCGGATGCCAAGTCGTTGGGACCGAGGAAAGCGGGACTCGTCTCGATGTCCAGCCGCCCGGCGAGCCTCCGGATGCCCCCGGTATGGCGCGAATAGGCCGAGTAGACCGCCGCGGTCGCGATCGGGAAGGGCGGGATGAGCAGGGCAAGCTCGCTTTTCGGCCCGTCGGGGC
This sequence comes from Thermoanaerobaculia bacterium, assembly GCA_035259605.1. GTDB lineage: Bacteria > Acidobacteriota > Thermoanaerobaculia > UBA5066 > Gp7-AA6 > JAWOLE01. Next base: position 19,177 of record DATFWF010000025.1, on the reverse strand, counting down.
GCGGGAGGATGCGCTCTCCCCGCCCCTCCACGTCCGCTTCCCCGCCGAAAAGGAAGAACGGGACGTCGCTTCCAAGCGACGCGGCGATGGCCGACAGCTCCTCGCGGCCGAGTGAGGCCCGCCAGAGCTTCGAAAGGGCCAGCAGGGTGACGGCGGCGTCGGAGCTCCCGCCTCCCAGCCCGGCCCCGGCCGGGATCCGTTTCTCCAGGCGGATCCGCGCGCGCGGAGGAATGCCGAGGTGTCCGGCGAGGGAGCGAGCCGCCCGGGCGACCAGGTTGCCGTCCCCGGCCGGGACAGGAATGCCGGTGCAGACGAGCTCGAAGGCCTCCGCCTCTTCGATCTCGATCGTGTCGGAGAGATCGATCGTGGCAAAGCGCGAGCGGATCTCGTGGAACCCGTCCGGACGCCGTTCCCCGACTCGAAGCTCGCGGTTGACCTTGGCGAAGGCCTCAGGCATTACTCGTTCAGCGGTTCCGACGCGACGAGCGTCAGCTTCATCACGTTTCCGCTCCCCAGGTCTTCCAGGTCGATCCGGCGAGGCCGCCCGGCCGTCTCCTCGGGATAGGTCGCGCGGATCGCTCCTTCGCGGCGGCGGACCTCGAGGGAGTCCAGGCGAGCGGCCGGGACGTCGAGGATCGCCTCGACTCTTTCCGGGGCGCTCCACCGCAGGAGCGCCTTGCCGCCGGACGTGCCGCCGATCTCCGGCTGCCCCGCTCCCCGCCACGCGCCGGCCAAGAGCCAGCGCAGCTCCTGCTCGTCAATGGAGAGCGGCTTGATGTTCTTCCCAGTAAACCTTCCCCCCGTGTAGCTCGCCAGCGTGTCGCCGAAGGGTCCCGCGAGCGTCGCCTCGACGGATCGCGCCCCGGCTCGAACCGCCAGCGTCCCCGTCATCCGGAAGGGTCCCTGGGAGACCCGGGCGTCGTAGAGCAGCCTGGCCGGGCGGATCTCGGCCCGCTCGACGGACTGGCGCCACGCCGCCAGCGCCCTCGCCGCTTCCTCGACGCCCGCCGGAACGAAGGATGGAGCGCGCCGCCCCGCGCAGGCGGAGCCGAGCAGGATCGTCGCCAGCAGGAGGGCGGCCCGGCGGCGAAACACGGTCGCCCGCTTAGGGCTTGCTCGTGGTGCGGGAAGCGTGCTTCGCGAGCTTCTGCCGGACCTTGTCGGGCTCCTCGGGCTTCAGGGCGAGCGCTCGCTCCCAGTGGCGCACCGCTCGGGAGACGTTGCCCTGCCGCTCGGAGAGGTCCCCGAGGTGCTCCTCGATCGTCGGATCGTCGGGCTCGCGCCGGTGGGCCTCCGTCAGGTTGACCTGCGCCGCTTCGAGCTTCCCGAGCCGGAAGTAGACCCAACCCAGCGAATCGAGGTAGGCGCCGTTTCGAGGCTCGCGCCCCACCGCTTTCTCGAGGAGCTCGTGCGCCTTCTCGAGGTTCTCTCCGCGATCGGCCCACATGTAGCCGAGGTAGTTTTGCGCGGCCGAGTCGTTGGGCCGCAGCTTCAGGAGATCCCCGAAGACTTTCTCGGCGTCGGCGTAGCTGCCGCCCCTCTCGAGGCTCGAGCCGAGGCGGAACCGGGCCTCCGCGCTCTCCGGGAAACGCTGGACCGCGCCGCGCGCGACCCGGATGGCGGCCGGGTAGTCCTTGAGCCTCGCGTAGACGTCCCCCGCGGCCAGCACCCGCTCCGGCTCCGGCGAGGACGCCAGCTTCTCGAGCGCCTCGGTCGCGGCCTTCTTCTCGCCCAGCCGGAACTGGAACTCCGCGGCCGCGGCGATCCACTCGGGGTTGTCGGGGTCGGCCGCGAGGGCCGCCTTCGCGGTCGTCAGGCCGTAGGAGAAGTCTTCGGTCTCGCGCGCGCCGAGAAGCAGGATCCTCATCGCACGCGGATTGGACGCCGTGCCCGAGACGGGCGGCTCGAGGAGTTTCCGCGCGGAGGCGTAGTCTTTCTGGAGCGAGTAGAGGAACGCGAGCTCGACCTGTCCCCACTGCCGGTCGGCGTTCTTCGGGTCGCTCCCCGTGCGCTTCATGCTCTCCTCGATGAGCGGCTTCGCTTCCGAGAAGCGCCGCTCGCGCAGGAGCTCTCCCGCGAGCGTGCGGCGGACCGCGTCGTCGTCGGGATCGGCCTTGAGCAGGTCCTGGAGGATCTTCTCGCCCCCGGCCACGTCGCCCTTCTCGAAGAGGACCGAGGCCAGAAGGCGCCGGATCGCTCGGTTCTCGGGACGGCGGGCGGCCTGGTCCCTCGCGCGCTTCTCCGCCTCGCCGAATCTTCCCGCCCGCGCGTAGTCGAGCGTGATCCTCTCCAGGATCGCTCCGTTTTCGGGATCCCGTTGGGCCATCGCCTGGAGCACCACGAGCGCCTCGTCGAGCTTGTCCTGCTCCTCGTAGAGGTCCACGAGGGCGGCCTGGATCTCGCGATCGCCCGGATCGAGCTCGAGGAGCTGCCGGTACATCGCCTCGGCTTCGCTGTAGTGGCTCGACTTGATCTTCGCCTCGGCGGCCAGCCGCAGGAGCGCGGGCTGGATGCGGCTCTCGGGAATCTCGTCGAGCAGCGACGCGGCCTCGGCGTGCCGCCCGCGGGACATCAGGCCTCGTGCCAGCGTCGCCGTGGTGCCGACGTCTTCGGGCGCGAGCCGGTGCGCCTGCCGGAGATCTTCGATCGCCTTGTCCAGCCGGGCTACGTCGGTGCCGGCCTGGGCCAGCTCGATTCCACCCAGAAGCCGCCTCGCCTCCGGCAGCGCCGGATCGAGGCGGACCGCCTCGCGCGCCTGCCTGGCCGCCTCGTCGCCGACGTTCAGGTCCCGCAGCAGCTGCGCGTACTCGAAGCGGACGACCGGGTCCTCCGGGAGCTGCTCGATGACCTTGCGGTAGAGGTCGAGGGCCTCGCGGTATCGGCCGTCGGCGACGGCGGAGCGGGCCTTCAGGTAGACCTTCCGGGCATCCACGAGCGAGTCCGCCGCGAAGGCCACCGGAGCCAGCGCGGCCGCGAGAAGCAACGCCCACAGCCGGGTTTTCACGTTTCGCAATCTAGCACGCCCCTTTCGCCCGTCTTTTCGCCCTGATGGTAGGAGAACACCCGAAAAGGGCCGGCTGTTCCTCCCTGCGCCTTCTGCGCGATAATCGCCGGCCGTCTGACCCGGCGCGCGAGGTGGTGGGGAAGCGAAGCCTGGCGCCGGAGTGTTCGAAAGGAGAGCGGGAGTCCCGCCGGATGCGGACGCGAATCGGCCACCTTCTCGTACGGGATGATCTGATCACCGACGCGCAGCTTTCCCGCGCGCTGGAGGTGCAGAACTTCGCCGGCGGACGGATCGGGACGCTCCTGATGGAGCGGGGCGCTCTCGGCGAGGACGAGCTCGGGCGGGCCCTGGCGCTTCAGCACGGATGTGGTTACGTCCCGTGGAGCGTCCTGTGCAATATCCCCGCCGACACGATCGCCACCCTTCCGCCGCGTTTCGCCCTGAAGCACTGCGCGGTGCCGTACGAGAAGGGCGAGGGATACGTGAAGATGGCGCTGCGGGACCCGAGCGACCTTCGGATCTTGGACGAGCTCGTCTTCGTCACCGGGCGCCGAGTCTTCGCGGCCGTCGCGCCGGAGGTCCGAATCTACCAGTCCCTCGAAAAGTACTACGGCAAGCTGAGGGCTCCCCGTTACGCGATCCTCGCCGAGAAGCTCTCCCGTCCCCAGCGGATCCAGCGCCAGCGCCCGGGAGCTCCCCCTCCCCCCGACTTCTTCCCGGCCGAGCCGGAGGCGGCGAGCGTTCCGGGCGAGGCGCGGCCTCCCGCGGACGTCGTGCTCGAGGATGCGCCGGAGGAGGGTTCTCCCGTCGCGGCGGCCGTGTCCTCGTCGCCGCAGCCGGCTTCGGAGCCGCCTCCTCTGCCTCCGCTGCCGCAGGCCGGTCCGCCGGCGTGGGCCGCCTTCCTCGCAAAGCCAGACCCGGAATCCGAGGGACACCCCGAGGGAATCGCCTGGGAGGAGTCCACCGGAGGGCGCTCCCGGCCCAGGGCCGAGCCGGCGCCGCCGCCTCCATTCGAGGAAGTCGTCGCCTTCGATTTCGGCGGCATCCAGCCGGAGGGTCTCCAGCCGGAGGGTCTCCAGCCGGAAGATCTTCCCGAGCCCGACTTCACGCGGGTGCGCGACGCCGGCAGCCGCGACGGAATCGCCGACGCCGTCCTGGACGCGATGGCCCTGCGTTTCCAGCGGGCGGCGATCTTCGCCTCCCGCTCGGAGGGAGTCTCCGGATGGGCGGCCGTCGGTGAGGGAGTCGACCCGGCCGCGCTCCGGCGCTTCTCCGCCACCTGGATGGATCCCTCGGTGTTCCTGAACGCCCGGCTCTCCCGGACCTTCTACCTCGGGCCGCTTCCCGACCTTCCCCGCCACGACCAGATCGCCGCGTCGCTGGGCGGCTGGCCCCAGGAGTGTGTCGTCGAGCCGGTCTTCATCGGCGAGAAGCCCGTGGCGTTCCTGCTGGGTGTTCCCGGGCCGGAAGGGTCGGTCAGCGCGAAAGATCTCGCCTACCTGCGGGAGCTCGCCGAGACGGCGTCCACCGCCTTCGAGAACGCTATCCGGTTGAAGAAGAAAGAGATATAATCTCTGCAGCGATTCCGGAGGGGCAATGATCAAAGCGGACATCGTCGACCTGGTCGTCGAGCTGGCAGCCATCCCACGCGCGAAAGCGGCCACGGCGGTGGAAACCGTGATCGAGTCCATGCGGTCCGCGCTCGGCGCCGGCGACCGCATCGAGCTTCGCGGTTTCGGCGTGTTCCAGGTCAAGCGCCGCAAGCGCGGAATCGGCCGCAATCCGAAAACGGGAGTCGAGGTCACGATCCCTCCGGGCAACACGATTCGATTCAAGCCGGGCAAAGAGCTCCGCGAACTGGTCTAATTTCCCGCGCAACGGTCGCGCGATGAAACTTCGCATCGGCCAGATTCTCGTCACCGACGGCGTCCTAGCCGACGACGCCGTCGTGCGCGCGCTCGATTACCAGCGCCGCTCGACCGAGCCGTTCCGCCTCGGAAGCATCCTGCTCGGCTGGGACCTTCTCGGCGAAGAGACCCTGCTGGCCGCGCTCGAGAAGTTCCACCGCTGCCCCTCCATCACCTGGGAAAACCTCGCGCTCGCGAAGCCGGACGCGATCCGGAGTTTCCCGAGGGACCGCGCGATCCGTCTCGGCGCGCTCCCCGTGGAGGTTTCGCCTGGCCGGATCCGCATCGCCTTTCGCGATCCGTCCAACCTCGTGACCGTTGACGAAGCGGCCCAGGTCGCCGGCAAGGCGGTCTCGCCCCTCGTCGCGACCGAGGTCGCGCTGGCCCTCGCTCACAAGAAGTTTTACGGAGTGGCCCTCCCCGGCCAGCTTCGAACGATCGCTTCGAAGCTCGGGAAGCGCCGGCCGACTCCCGGCGCGGGCATCGCGATCACGAGGCCGGTCGAAACCGTTCAGGCCGCGGCCCCGTCGGACTCCCGCGAGCCGGACTGGCCCTTCTGGACTCCCGACGAGCCCGCCGCCTCCCCTCCTCCCGATCCCGGAGACCGGCTTTCGTGGATCCGCGAACCGCAGAAGGATGCGGCGCAGGACCGCGGGCTCGACCTGGACGCCGGCGAGGCTCGAAGCCGCGACCAGGTCGCCGCGCCGGTGCTCGAGACGCTGCTCGCGGAATTCCCGAGGGTCATCGTGCTCGGCGTCGGCAAGTCGGAGATCACGGGGTGGACCGGGCGCGGCGAGGGCCTGACGCGCGAGCGCGTCGCGGCGATCCGGGTGCCGGCGCGCGGAGCCAACGTTCTTGCCGAGGTTGCGGCCACGGGTTCTCCCCACTTCGGCCCCGTCCGCTCGGACCGATTCCCCGACGCCCTGCCTCCGTCGCGCAAGGATCGCTCGTGCGCGATCTTTCCCATCCGCGTCCTCGACTCCGTCGCGGGCCTGCTTTACGCCGACCGGCTCGGCGAGGAGATGCCCTTCGAGGACTTCGCCCTCGTCGCGCGCGGCGCGGCGTCGGCCGCGTCCCTGCTCTTCCGGTTTCTCATGCCGGAGTAGGAGCGGGCGGGCCGGAATCCCGGTCCCGGCTCGGATCGCCCGGGGGCCGTGCCGGGCTGTGAGATAACTGCCGCCCGCATGGAGCCGGAGCTTCCGCAGCCGCCGCCCCGGACCGATTCCGCGCCGCGCTGGGAACCGAGGCGCTTCCGGTTCGTCGAGCACCCCCTCTTCCATCTCGGCCTGCTCGCCGCCACGTTCGTCACGACCACGATCGCGGGAGGAGCCTTTTCCTCGAGCGGGGGGCTCATGGGAAAAGGGAGATTCGCCGACGGGCTCCCCTTCTCGGTCCCCCTCCTGGTCATCCTCGGCACGCACGAGCTCGGGCACTACTTCATGTGCCGGCGCTACGGCCTGGCCGCGACGCTCCCCTACTTCATCCCGTCGCCGTTCTTGAACCTCATCGGAACCTTCGGCGCGCTCATCCGGATCAAGGAACCGCTCCGGGACAAGAGGGTGATGATCGACGTCGGCGCCGCCGGGCCGCTGGCCGGGTTCGCGATGTCCCTGCCGTTTCTCTTCTACGGCGTCACACGGGCCACGCCGGTCTCGGGCCCCTCGCCGGAGGGGACGGTCCTCTTCGAGTACCCGATGGCCGTCCGCATCGCCCAGCAGCTGACCGGCGCCGGCGCCTACACGAGCACGGGCGTCCACGAGCATCCCGTCTTCATGGCGGCGTGGTTCGGCCTGCTGGTCACGGCTTTGAACCTCCTGCCCGTCGGCCAGCTCGACGGGGGCCATGTCCTGCGCGCCGCCGCGGGCCGCCGGCAGCCGGCCTTCTCCCTCGCGGTCCTGGCGCTGGCCGCCTTGTCGGCGTTTCGAGGATTGACGTGGGCGGTCTTCGCTCTAGTGACCTCGCTGCTGGTGGGGATCCGGCACCCGCCGGCCGACAACGATGACGAGCCGCTCGATTACGGCCGGACGATGCTGGCCCTTCTGTGCCTCGGCGTCTTCCTGTTGTGCTTCAGCCTCGTCCCGATCCGGATCACCTGATCCTCAGGCGTCGAGGAGGAAGGTCGCCGGGCCGTCGTTGACGAGCTCGACCTCCATCATCGCGCCGAAGACCCCCTTGGAGACGGCGATGCCGGAGAGCTCGAGCGCCTTGCAGAAATGCTCGTAGAGGGGCTCCGCCTCGGAGGCCGGCATCGCGCGCTCGAACCCGGGGCGCCGCCCGCGGGACATGTCCGCGGCCAGGGTGAACTGGGAGACCGCGAGAACGCTTCCCCCGACATCGTCCAGCGCCAGGTTCATCTTTCCGGCGGCGTCCTCGAAGACCCGCAGGCCACCGACCTTTCTCGCAGCTTCCTCGGCCTGCGAGGCGGCGTCGCCCTTCTCGGCTCCGACGAGGACGAGCAAGCCGCGGCCGATCTGCCCGACGACCTTCCCTCCGACGCGGACCTCGGCGCGGGAGACCCGCTGGACTACCAGTCTCATCGGAGCTTCACCGCCGCCTCCGGACGACCTGCCGCAGCTCTCGAGGCTCCGGGGATTTCAGGAGCGTCGCCGCGATCCAGTAGATTGCCGCTCCCGCGGCGATGACGAAGGCGAGAAGCGCCGCGCCTTTCCAGCCGCGCACGGCATCCAGGTCCAGCAACCGCCTGGCGGCCTCGATCGCGGCGCCCATGACGGCGGCTGCGGCCGCCACGCGGACGAACGAGGCCGCGATCGCCCGTCCATGAAGCCGGCCTTCGCGCGATCGGAGGACCGCGAGCAGGATCGCCAGGTTCACGCCCGCCGCCGCCGACGCGGCCAGCCCGATCCCCGGAAGGCCCAGCGGTCCGGTCAGGACTACGCAGAGCAGGATGAAGGTCGCGCAGTCGGCGAGCGCCGCCAGGACCGGCAGGCGCGTGTCCTTGAGCGCGTAGAAAGCCGGGACGACGACCCGCACTCCCGCGAAGAAGAAGAGGCCCACGGCAAGGGCCGCCAGGGCGGCGGCGGTCCCGAGCGTGTCCGAGGCGTCGAACTGTCCCCCTTCGAAGAGGACGCCGACGATCGGCGTCTTGAGCACGATGAGCCCCACGCTCGCGGGCACCGTCACGAACACCAGGAGGCGAAGCGCGAAGGCGAGGTTCTCCTTGAAGGGCCCGCGGTCCGGCGCCAGGGCCTGCCGGGCGAGAAGCGGAAGGATCGCGGTCGCCAGCGACACCGCGAAGCCGCCCAGGACGAGCTCCTTCAACCGATTGGCGTAGTAGAAGTGCGAGACCCGCGCGTCGCCCAGGCCCGACGCGAACCGCGTCGAGATGACGGTGTTGATCGTGTTGATGCCGTACGCGAAGAGTCGGGGCGTCATGAGAAGCAGGACCGAGCGCACCGCGGGGTCGCGCCACCCGAGGGCCGGAGGGCCGATGGCGCGCAGCTTCGCCAGCTGCGGGAGCTGGATCGCGATCTGGAGGACGCCTCCCAGGAGCACCCCGGCCGCCAGGCCGTACGTCGGCTCGGAGAGGCGCGGCGCGATCAGCACCGCTCCCGCGATCATGGCGACGTTCAACAGGATCGGGGCGGCGGCCGCGGCGGCGAAACGCTGCCTGGCGTTCAGGACCGCCTGGCAGAAGGCGGCGATGCTGACGAGGAAGATGTAGGGAAAGATCAAGCGGTTGAGCGCCACCGTCAGCTCGAACTTCCCGGGCGTGGCGTGGAACTTCCGGGCGAGGAGGTCCACGAGCAGCGGCGAGAAGACGATTCCGGCGGCCGTCAGGACCGAGAGGATCAGCGCGAAGGTCGCCAGCGCCCGCCCGACGAAGGCGCGCGCCTCCTCCTCGCTCTTCTCGTGAGCGACCTCCGAATAGACCGGGATGAAGGCCGAGGACATCGCCCCTTCCCCGACGATCTCGCGGAGCATGTTGGGGATCCGGAAGGCGACGAAGAAGGCGTCCGAGCGCATCCCGGCGCCCAGGGTCACCGCGATGATCTTGTCGCGGATGTATCCCGTCACCCGGGAGGTCAGGGTCAGGGGCGTGATGATCGACGCGGACCGGACGAGGCGGGAGCGGGAGAGGTCGGCATCAGTGGCGGCCATCGAGTGACTCGATTGTAGCCGGGCCTTCCGCGTGACTGGCAATTTGTGATTTGTGATTTGTGATTTGTGAACAGGGCGGAAAGGCCGCTTTCGTTCCTCAAATCACCAATCACCAATCACCAATCACAAATCCACCCGGACGTCATCTGTCCGGGATAGAGTCTCAGAATTCCGTTGAACACTTGAAAGGAGGCAGAACACATGGGCAGCGTCAACAAGGTCATCCTGATCGGCAACCTCGGAAAGGACCCGGAGCTGCGAACGACCCCGCAGGGCACCTCGCTCGCGAGGTTCTCGGTCGCGACGACGTCGGTCTGGAAGGACAGCTCGGGGGCCAAGAAGGAGAAGACGGAGTGGCATGACGTCGTCGCCTGGGAGCGCCTGGCGCAGATCTGCGGCGAGTACCTGCACAAGGGCAAGCAGGTTTACGTCGAGGGCAGTCTCCAGACGCGGAGCTGGGAAGACCAGAACGGCCAGAAGCGGTACAAGACCGAGATCAAGGCCAACAACGTCGTGATGCTCGGCTCCCGCGACGCCTCGCGGGGCGACGCGGCGCCGGCGCCGGGGCCGAGGGAGGTCAGCGAGGTCGCCGAGCCTCCCGCCTACGACGACGACGTTCCGTTCTAGGGCGCCGGCTCAGGCTCGGGCTTCGCGGAGCGCCGCGATGTCGGCCTTCAGATCCTCGAGCGAGCGGCCGGCCCCGCCTCGCGAAACCGCCGCCCGCAAGCGGCCGAGCCGCCCCCGGTAGGCGTTCAGGCGGGCCGCGGCCTCGGCGATCCGCCCGGGAGGCACCGTCTCCGCGACCTTCGCGACGCAGGCGGGGTACTCCGCGATCCGGCTGCAGACGAAGAGCAGGTCGCAGCCGGCGATCGAGGCGGCCGCGACGCGCTCGGGCATCCCGCCGAATGCCGACAGCGCGCCCATTTCCAGGTCGTCGGAGAAGGCGGCGCCCCCGAAGCCGAGCTTCGAACGAAGCAGCGTGGACGCCTTTTCCTTCGAGAGCGACGCCGGAATTCCGTCGGGTCCCGCCGCGTGGGAAATCATGACGGCGCCCGCCTCGTTCATGGTCGCGGAAAACGGCGCGAGGTCGCGCTCCTCTTCGACGGGGTCCGGTGGAATGAGGGGCAGCTCCTTGTGGGTATCCAGGTCGGCGCGGCCCAGGCCCGGGAAGTGCTTCACGCATCCGCCCACGCCCCGAGAGTGAAGTCCGGCGAGGAAGTCGAGGGCAGAGCGCACGATCGCCTCCGGCTCCGGGGACGCGCAGCGGTCCCGCAGGACTCTCTCCGATGCGCCCGGGAGAAGCCGATCCACGACCGGCGCAAGGTCCACGTCGAAACCGAGCCTGGCGCACGCCTCGCCGGCAAGCTCCCCCGCGCGGCGCGAGACGCCTCGCTCCGCGGCCTCGCGGAAGCTGACCGTCGGGCCGAGCAGGTCCCTAAACCGATCCACGGGCCCGCCCTCCTCGTCCACGCAGAGAAGAGGCTCTCCCGGCAGCTCCCGAAGCTCGGCAGTCAACCCCGAGAGCTGCTCGACGCTCTGGATATTCCTCTTGAAGAGGATGACCGCCCACGGCGCGAACGTCTCCAGGATCTCCCGTTCGGCGGGCAGCAGCGCCGGCCCCGAGATGCCCACGCCGAACAGACGCGAGGGCTCCGTCACAGGTTCTTCTTCAAACGGTCCTTGAGGGCGGCGAGGAGCGACAACGCGGCGACCGGGGTCAGGTTGTCGACGTCGGCCGCCCGGAGCTTCTCCAGCACGAGCTCCTCGGAGGCGGAGAAAAGAAGCATCTGCCCCTCGCCCGCGCTCTGTCCCTCGTGGCGCGCGAGGACCGGCGCCCCCTGCACGTCGAGCTCCTGCTTCTCGAGGTTCGACAGGATCTCCCGCGCGCGGCGGGTCACCTCACCCGGGAGCCCCGCGAGCTCCGCGACGTGGATGCCGTAGCTCCTGTCGGCCGTGCCGGGGACGACCTTGCGCAGGAAGACGACCTTGCCGTCCATCTCCTTGACCGCCATCGTGGCGTTGGCCACTCCCTGCCGCACGAGCGCGATCTCGGTCAGCTCGTGGTAGTGCGTCGCGAAGAGCACGAACGCGCCCTTCTCCGGCGTGTCGTGGAGGTGCTCGACCAGCGCCCAGGCGATCGAGAGGCCGTCGAAGGTGGACGTCCCGCGGCCGACCTCGTCCAGGATCACGAGGCTCCTCGCCGTCGCCTCGCGCAGGATCGCCGCGGCCTCGAGCATCTCGACCATGAACGTGGACTCGCCGCGAGCCAAGTGATCGGCCGCGCCGACGCGGGTGAAGATCCGGTCCACAAGCGAGATCTCGGCTCTCGCCGCCGGAACGAAGGAGCCGGCCTGCGCGAGCAGGACCGTCGTCGCGACCTGCCGCAGGTAGGTGGACTTTCCTCCCATGTTCGGCCCGGTCACGACGAGGATCCGCTTCTCCGGCGAGAGATCGCAGTCGTTGGGGACGAACGGCTCTTCGCGGCGGAAGGCCTCGACCACCGGGTGCCGGCTCTCCGTCAGGCGCAGGCGCGGGCGGCGGGAGAGCTGCGGCCGGGTCCATCGTCCGGAGGCCGCCGTCTCGGCGAAGCTCGCGTGCAGGTCGAGCGCGGCCGCGGCCGAGGCGGTCGCGGAGGCCCGGCCGGCCGAGGCGGCGAGGTCGCGCAGCAGGTCCGAGTAGATCCGCGCCTCGATCTCGGCGATCTTCTCCTCGGCGCCGAGGATCTTCTCCTCGAGGTCCTTCAACGCCGGCGTCACGAAGCGTTCGGCGTTGGCGAGCGACTGGCGGCGGATCCATTCCGCCGGGACCTTCTCGCGGTGCGCCTTGCCGACCTCCAGCGAGTAGCCGAAGACGCGGTTGTAGCGCACGCGGAGGTTCGCGATCCCGGAGCGGCGCTTCTCCTCGGCCTCGATCGCGAGGAGCGCGCCCTGTCCGTCGCGGCGCAGGCTCCGCAGCTCGTCGAGCTCCGAGTCGGCGCCGTCGCGGATCGCTCCGCCGGCCGACGCGAGGACCGGCGGCTCGGGCGCGAGCGTCTTCTCGACCGCCGCGACGAGATCGCTCGTGTCGGGGATCCCGTCGAGGAGCGTGCGGAGCCGAGGCGCGGTCAGAGCGGCTCCCGCGGCGATCACGCCCGGCACCGCTCTCAATCCCGCCGCGAACGCCGCGACCTCGCGCGGGCCGGCTGTGGCCGTCGCGATGCGAGCCATCCGCCGTTCGAGATCGCCGATCCCTTCGAGCGCGCGCTGAAGCCTCTGGCGCTCCGTGCCCTTGAGGGTGAGCTCTTCGACGGCGTCCCACCGGGCTTCGAGCTCCAACGGGTCGGTCGAAGGGCGGGCCAGGGCGTCCTTCAAGGCGCGGGCTCCGGGCGGCGTCCGCGTCCGGTCGATGACCGCGCAGAGGCTCCGGTCCGGGGAGCCGTCCGAGGACTCGAAGACTTCCAGGGTCGCGATCGCGGAGGCGTCGAGCGCCATGCGCTGGTCGAAGAGGAGCGGCGCCGGCGGCCCGACATGCGAGATCCCGCCCGGCCGCATCTCCGCGGCGTAGGCCCGGGCTGCCGACGCGGCGGTATCGGCCGCCGAGCCGGACTCCATCCACCTCGAGAGCCACTGGGGCCCCCGACGCGTGACCGGGACGCCCGGCGGCACGGGGATCTCGGAGCTCTCCGGCAGGAGGATCTCCCGCGGACGGAAGAGCCCGAGAACGTCGCTCAGCCGAACGGCAGGGACCTCGCCCGCGTGGAACCGGCCGGTCGAGAAATCCAGGAACGCGACCGCGACGCGGCCGGCGGACGCCGGGACCACGGCCGCCAGATACGAGGCGGTTCCGGGCAGGAGCGACTCCGGGTCCAGAACCGTCCCGGGGGTGACGACCCTCGTGATGTCGCGCCGGACCAGGCCGCGCGCCGTGCGGGGATCCTCGACCTGGTCGCAGATGGCGACCTTCCGCCCGGCCGCCACGAGCCTGGCGATGTGGTGCTCGACGGCGTGGTGCGGAACGCCGCACATCGGCGCCTCGATGTCGGAGTCGCGGTTGCGCGCCGTCAGCGCGATCCCCAGCAGCGGCGCGGCCTCGCGGGCGTCCTCGAAGAACATCTCGTAGAAGTCGCCCATCCGGTAGAAGAGGATCGCGTCGGGGACCCGGCTCTTCATCTCGAAGTACTGCCGGAGCATCGGGGTTTCCCGGCCCGTCTCTTTCGCTGTGGTCGCCATGGTGGTTCCGAGCTAGCATAAAACGGGATGAACGTCCTCGCGCTCGATACCGCCGGGCCGCTTCCGTCCGTCGCGGTCCTCGCTCGCGGCGCGGTCGTCGAGGAGCCGCTTCCGGCCGAGCGCCAGGCCTCCGAGAAACTGCTTTCGACGGTCTCCCGCGCCCTCGATCGCGCCGGGATCGCGCTCTCCGACTGCGATCGGATCGCCGTGTGCTCCGGACCCGGCTCGTTCACCGGGCTTCGCGTCGGGCTCTCGACGGCCTGGGGACTCGGCCGCGCTCTCTCGATCCCCGTCGAGGAGGTCTCGACACTCGAGGTCCTCGCGGAAGCCGCGCGGGAGCAGGACGTGACGCGCGTGACCGCGGTGCTGGACGCCGGCCGGGGCGAGGTCGTCGCGGCGACGTTCTCGCTGGAGCAATCGCGCGCCCGGCCCGACGCGGAGGCGCGCCGCATCCCGCGCGAGGCGGCGGCGGCGCTGCCCGGCCGCGTCGCGGCCCTCCCGCGGGACCTCGTGGGAGGCCGGGCGTTTTCCCCGGCCGCCTCGCTCGCCCGCGTGCTCGCGCTCTCCGTGGCCGCCGCTCCGCGGGAGGACGCCGGTGCGCTCGCCCGCGTGCCGCGCGCCATCTATTCGCGGCCCAGCGCCGCCGAGGAGAAACGTGGCACTTCGTGAGCCGCACCCGGCCGCCTACGCGGTCGTGCCGGCCCGTCCCGAGCATCTGGACGAGATCGCCCGGATCGAGCGGGAGTCCTTCCTGATCCCCTGGAAGCGGGAGTTCTTCGAGAGCGAGCTGTCCGAGCCCTACCGCTACGCCCGGGTGCTGGCCAGCCGCGACGGCTCGAGCCCCGACGTGGGCGGGTACCTCTTCGCCGTTTCGCTCTACGAGGAATTCCACGTCAACAAGATCGCCACGGATCCCCGGCTCCGGAACCTGGGATACGGCCGGCTCCTGCTCGACGACGCCCTGTCGCGGGCCCGTTCCCAGAGGGCGGCCGCCGTCACCCTGGAAGTCCGAATTTCCAACATCCCGGCCCGGGACTTCTACGCTTCCTGCGGTTTTCGCGAGGCCTACCGCCGAAAGTCCTATTACCAGGACGGCGAGGATGCCTTCGCGATGATCCTGACGCTGAAGTAAGGGTGTAAACTCCGGGCGTGGTTTTTCCGGCCTCTCCGGTTCCCCAAAAAGACAAAAGGAGGTTCCGAACGATGGAGATTCACAGCTCCGATTCCCTGACGGAGATCGATCCCGAATACCGCCGCCTCCATGCGGAACACCGCGACCACGAAAGCCGCCTCGAAGCCCTCGCCGTGAAGTCTCGCCTGTCCGAGGAAGAGGAGCTCGAGGAGAAACGGCTGAAAAAGGAGAAGCTCCTCCTCAAGGACCGCATGGAGGCGATCGCCCGAAGTCACCGCGTTGGAGCTACCCACTGAAGCTTCCCATCGCCCGGGAGGGCTGGGTCTTCATCGTCCCGCCGTGGCTTCTCGCGGCGGGCGCGGCCGCGGCGGGATGGTGGATCGCCGCGGCCGTTTTCGCGGGGCTCGGGATCTTCGTGGTCTCGTTCTTCCGCGATCCCGAGCGCGCCCCCGGAGGCGACGAACGCTCGATCCTCTCCCCCGCCGACGGGACCGTCCTCTCCATCACCGACTCGCCTCCCGAGGCCCCTCCCGGCGCCGCCCGACGGATCTCGATCTTCATGTCGGTCTTCAACTGCCACGTCAACCGCTCGGCGGTCAGCGGCGTCCTCGCGGACTACCGCTACTGCCCCGGCAAGAAGCTCAAGGCGTTCGAGGAGAAGTGCTCGACGGAGAACGAACAGAACCACATCACCCTCGAGGCGGACCGGGGGCGCGTGATGTTCAAGCAGATCGCGGGAATCCTCGCGCGCCGGATCGTTTTCTACCCGAAACCGGGGGACCGCCTGGCGCGGGGCCAGAGAATCGGAATCATCCTCTTCGGTTCGCGCGTTGACCTGTTTGCGCCCGACGGGGCAGACGTCGGCATTCGCCGGGGAGACAAGGTCCGGGCCGGAAGAACGGAGCTCGCGCGATGGAAGTGAAGAGCCGGGAAGCCCTTCCCGGCCGCCCCGCCGGAGGGATGCGCCGCCTCTCGCGGGAGCGCCTTTCCCGCGGCCTGTTCGTCCTGCCGACGCTCTTCACCGTCGGGAACCTCTTCTGCGGCTACCTCTCGATCTGGTGCTCGATCAAGGGCACCTTCGAGACCGCCGCGTACCTCATCATCATCGCCGCGGTCCTCGACGCCCTCGACGGGCGCATCGCGCGGCTCACGCACAGCGCCTCGGAGTTCGGCGAGGAGTACGACTCGCTGGCGGACCTGGTCTCCTTCGGCGTCGCTCCGGCTGTTCTCGCCTACTCCTGGGGGCTGTCGGATTTCTCGCGGCTGGGCTGGCTCGTCTCCTTCCTCTTCGTGGTGTGCGGCTCGATGCGGCTGGCCCGCTTCAACATCATGACCCACGTCGTGGACAAGAAGTTCTTCATCGGCCTTCCGATCCCGGCGGCGGCCGGCGCGCTCTCGACCCTCGTCCTCGCGACACCCGAGCCTCTCGTGGACCGGGTCTGGATGACCGGCCTGCTCGTCCTGACGATCGTGCTCTCGTACCTGATGATCTCGACGATCCGCTACCGCTCCTTCAAGGACCTCGACCTGAAGCGCCGCCGCCCGGCCTGGATCCTTCCGTTGATCGCCCTGGTCTTCGCGGTGATCGCGTTCCGCCCGACGCTGTCGCTCCTCGCGCTGGCGCTGGCCTTCGCCGCGTCCGGCCCGATCGGCAAGCTCGTCGGTTTCTTCCGGCGCGGAAAGCACGCGCCGGCTCCGGAAGCCCCGGCCGTCGAGGAAGCCCCGCCGCCTCCCGCCTCCTAGGCCGTCGCTCCGCGCTACGCCAGGAACCCGCGACGGCTCTGGCATTCGGATTCGAGATCTAGTTCCCGCCCTGCCAGTCGCTGGCGATCTCTTCTCCGGTGGCCGAGAGAAGATGGAAGCGGTACCGGCAGCACGAGGCCGGGACCGGAGGGCGGACGAGGATCTCGGCCGGCTGGATCCTTTCCCCCGGTCCGACGAGGGTCTCGTAGAAGCGGACCCGCGAGGCTCGCCCGAGGGAGACGCGGGCGCCGCTCGCCGTGAAGACCTCGTAGCGGTCGAAACCCGCGTTGCGGACGTCGCGGATCCCGGGCCGTCCGAGGTCCACCTCGATCCAGTTCGAGGTTCGCGAGAGGGCCGAGGGCATCGGCGAGGCGTTCTCGGCGGCGACGGTGACGGTCCCCGCGGAGCGGCCGACGGCGACGCGAAGCGCCGGGTCCAGCGACCCTCCCCGCAGGACCTGGGCGAGCGTCGGAAGGGTAAAGATCCGGTCGGCGTCCGAAGTTCCGGTGAAGCGGAAGACCCGGCCCGCGGCGTTGGGGCGTCCCGCGGAGTCCCGTCCAAGCCGGCGGACCAGGTCGGTCAAGAAGGGCTGCCGGAAGATCACCTCGTCGCCCGCCGCGAAGGGTCGGCCATCCAGGATCAGGGAGCGCCGGACTCGAAAGTCGTATCCGAAGCCGACGCGCTCCTCCACCTCCATGTCGTGCTCGAGGAGAAGCCGCGCCGGATCGTCGGAGAGGCGCTTGAGGAAACCTTCCGGGAGAGTGCCTTTTTCGGTTCCGTCGCGCCCCTTCCAGCGTCCCTCCGCGTTGGGGGAATAGGCCGCCCACCAGGGTTTGCCCAGGATGTCCACTTCCTCCGGCCCGGCCTGGTCCCGCTCCCTGCCGAAGACCATTGCGACGAATCCGTCCACGGCCGAAGCCAGGTCGGCAAACTTCTCCGCTCCTTCCTGCGGCGTCGGCTCGGAGAAGGCCACCGAGACGAACGTCCCCGGGGGCAGCCGGGAGCGCAAGGAACGCATCGCGATGGCGGCGGCGGGCGCGGCGGCCGCGGTCACGGGGAGGTCGAAGTGAACGCCGGACACCAGGCCGAAGCGGGTGTCGTCGACGGACTGCGCGGCAGCGAGCGCGAGGGCCTCCTCCAGCGCTTTCCCGGCGTTCTTGTCGCGGCCCTCGAAGACGGCGGTCGCGTCCCGGCCGGACTCGACGACGGCCGACACGGCCGCCCGGGGAATTGGACGGGGAGGGGCCGCGAGGCGCTCCACCGTCCACCGTCCCTCGCGATTCACGACCCTGGCCGAGGGAAGGAGGATCCACGAGAACCCTCCCTGCGAGAGCGCCGAAAGCGACGCGGCCTGATCCTGCTCGCTCCCGAAGCCGTTGGCGAACCAGAGCCCGTTTCCGGAGGGACGGACCGAGGGACGCCTCGGGGTCTCGGAGGAACGCGAGCACGCGAGGGCTCCCGCGATCGGGAGCGCCAGGACGGCCGCTGCGAAGCGTCTCATGCGGGAGCCGGAACCGGCTTCTCCAGCGGCAGGTCGAAGCGGACCCGGAACCCGCCGCTCTCGCGGTTTTCCGCCGAGATCGTTCCGCCGTGCTCTTCCACGATCTTCTTGGCGATGGCGAGGCCCAGCCCCGTTCCGCCGCTCTTGGCCGAGAAGTAGGGATCGAAGAGGCGCGGCAGGTTTCGCGGATCCACTCCCGGGCCCGTGTCCTCGACCGCGACGTAGACCCTCGAGTCCTCGCGCCTGGCCGAGACGCGGATCGTCCCCTTCGCGCCGTCGAGCGCTTCGACAGCGTTCAACAGCAGGTTCGAGAAGACCCGGGCGAGAAGGCGCCCGTCCGCCTGCGCGGTCAGGCCCGGCTCGATGTCGAGCGACCACGTCACCCCGGGCGTGCCCGTGTAGGCGCCGGCCGATTCCTGGAGCAGGCGGCTGACGTCCACCGACCGGATCTCCGGCGAGGGTAGCCGCGCGTAGTCGGAGAACTCCGAGGCGGCCAGGCGCAGCTCGTCGGTCTGCTTCAGGACGCGGTCCACGCATTCCTCGAGCACGCGGTCGAAATTGGGCGATCCCCGCTTCCAGACCTCGCGGAGGTGCTCGACGGCCAGCCGGATCGGGGTCAGCGGGTTCTTGATCTCGTGGGCGATCATCCGCGCCATCTCCGCCCACGCGGCGAGCCGGTTGGAGCGAACGACGTCGGAGACGTCCTCGAGGACCGCCATGCGCGCGCCTTCGCCGCCCAGGGGCAGGGGCACCGTCACGACCCGCCAGCGCTCGCCGGCCCGGGGCTCGACCTCCACGGCCGTGTACGTCGCCCTCGGATCGCGCAGGATCCGGCGAACCGCGGACATCCGGTCTCCCGGGAAGACTTCCTCGAGCGCGGTGGCGTCGGCCCGGCCGCCTCCCATCTGGGCGGCCGCCGGATTGGCGAGGAGGACCGGCCCGTCCTCGCGGAAGGCGACGACGCCGGCGGTCAAGTGGGCGAGCAGCGTCGCGCTCCTCTCCTTCTCCTCGAGCAGCGCCTCGGTCTGCGACTTGAGGCTGTGCGACATGGAGAGAAACGCCCGGACGAGCTCCTTCAGCTCCTCGTCCGGCGGCTCCTCGAGGCGCGGCGAGAAGTCCCCGCGGGCGACCGCGCGGGTCCCTTCGACGAGGTCCGCGACCGGACGGGCGACCCGCAGCGCGACCCGGCCCGCGATGACCGCGCTGATGACGAAGACGAGGAGGCTGAACGCGGAGACGGCGGCCGTCAGCTGCGAGGCCTCGGCCTCGGCGGCGCGCCGCTGCGGCAGCAGCAGGAGGGACAGCAGGCCGGGGCTGCGCACTCCCGGCACGCCGGGGATCGCGGCGAGGCTCGTCGTGATCTCCTCGAACGTCCCGCCGCTGACGATCCTCGATCCTGCGTGCTGGCCGCCGCCCGCGAGGCCGATCGTCACGTACGCATTGCCGGGCACGCGGTCCGGAACGATTCCGGCCGCGTACAGGTCGCGACGCGAGGTCGCCACGAGAGTCGAGTCGGGTGCATAAACGGACAGATCGTAACCGACGGAGTTGGCGAGCCAGCCG
>DATFWF010000024.1:0-18502 GCA_035259605.1 Thermoanaerobaculia bacterium | reverse complement strand
GTCGAGAGCCCCGCCGCGAGCTCCACCCCGTCGATCTCCCGCCGCGAGATCTCCTCGGCGAACGCTTCGAGCAGGCTCGCCCGCGCCTGCGGCGCCTGAGCCTCGGGGACCGAGAGGCAGATCGAGTGCTCGGAGGACGCCTGCGAGATGAGCGAGACCGAGATGCCGTCGCGGTGGAGGGCGGCGAAGGTCCGGGCGGCGATCCCCGGGACTCCCAGCATCCCGTTGCCCGTGACAGTCAGGAGCGCTTGGCCCGAGATCGCCGACAGCGCCTTGACCGGATAGCGCGCCAGCGTCCGCCGGCCGGAGATCTCCGTGCCGGTCTCTTCCGGCCGCGCGAACGGCCTCACGAAGACGGGGATCCCGCGCCGGGCGATCGGGATGATCGCGCGCGGGTGGAGGACCTTCGCCCCGTAGTAGGCGAGCTCCGCCGCCTCGCGGACGTTCAACTGCGGAATGACGCGAGCGTCGGGCACGACACGCGGGTCGGCCGTCAGCATCCCGGGAACGTCCTTCCAGAGAAAGACAGCCTTCGCGGAGAGCGCGCGGGCGAGAAGCGTCGCCGTCAGGTCGGAGCCTCCCCGGCCGAGCGTCACCGTCCGCCCGTCCGGCGCGGCGCCGGTGAATCCCGGAACGACCGGGACGATCTTCTTCGAGAGCAGGGGCGCGACGGCCCGGCGGATGTTGCGGTCGGTCTCCGCGGGCCTTGGGGATGCTCCGCCGAATCGCCCGTCGGTCGCGATGAGCTCCAGCGGATCGACCCACAAGGCCCGGCGGCCGGCGGCGGTCAGACCGGCTGCGAAGATGCGGGCGGCCATCTCCTCGCCGCGCGCCAGCAGCGCGTCCATGGCCGCCGGAGAGAGGTCGCGGACGAAATCCGGCGCGCGCGAGAGCAGGGCCAGGTCCTCGAACGCACCCCGGACGCGTTCCTCGAGATCGCGCCGGACGGCGCCGGCGGGGACGACCGCCTGGACGCACTTGCGGTAGCGCCGCTGGAGCTCCTCGGCGATCTCGCGGATCCGTCCCTGGCCGGCCCTCCCGACGGCCGCTCCGGCCTCGGAGAGCAGGTCCGTGACGCCGGCCAGGGCCGAGACGACCACGGCCGCCCGGCCCGCAGCCGATCGGGCGAGCGCGATCGCGTTGCGCATGGCCTCCGCGTCGGCGAGCGAAGCCCCGCCGAACTTGTGCACCGTCAGTCCTTCCGTGCCCCGCCGCATGTGTTTTCGCCAAGAATAGCGCAGGTTGCTACGTGATGCCACATGGCACTATAATGAGTGCCAGATTGGAGGTGCCCCGGATGAACAGCGCCCGGCGCGTCGTCCAGACCCTGGGAGGCCGCAAGATCGTCAAGGCCGCGACGTGGGATGACCTGCGCGCCCGCCGGCAGGCCGGCCTCCCCTACGCCTCGGTGGACGCGGTCTCCTCGGCCTACCACATCGGGTCGAGGGATCTCATGCGGATCCTCGATGTTCCGCTGCGGACCCTCGCGCGGCGAAAGAAGGAGAAGCGGCTCCGCGCCGACGAGTCCGACCGCCTGCTCCGGTTCGGGCGGGTCGCCGCGCTCGCCGAGGAGCTCCTCGGGAGCCGCGAGAGGGCAACGCAGTGGCTCCACGAGCCCAACGTGGCGCTCGGAAACGAGACTCCGCTGCGCCATCTCGACAGCGACCTGGGAGCCCGGCAGGTCGAGGACATCCTCGTCCGGATCGCCCACGGCGTCTACAGCTGATTAGGTGGTAGGTGATCGGTGGTAGGTGATCGGTGGTAGGTATAGGGAAGGCACCGGAGCCCCGCCTCCTACGACCCACCACCTAACACCTAACACCTCACAGTCGTGAGAGTGTGGAGGCTCTGCCGTAAGAGGTACTCGGCCTTCGACGGCGAGGGCGCGAGGCTCGCCGGGGGCCGCTGGAACCGGCGAGGGACCGCGGTCGTTTACGCCTCCTCGGCCCTGTCGCTCGCGGTCCTGGAGTACTTCGTCAACCTCTCCTCGCGAGTCACTCCGCCCGACCTGGTCGTCGTCACGGCGGAGGTTCCCGACTCGCTGGAGATCACGACGGTCAAGATCGCCGGCCTCCCCCGTTCCTGGCGAAAGTACCCGGCGCCCGAAGCCCTCGCCGAGCTCGGGACGCGCTGGGCGCGGGAGGGAAAGACGCCGATCCTCGCGGTCCCCTCCGCGGTCGTCCCGCAGGAGGCGAACTACCTGTTGAACCCCGCGCACACGGAATTCAAGAAGATCGCGGTGGGCAAACCCGAGCCCTTCTCCCTCGACCTGCGGATGTGGAAGGGGTAACGCCTTGGGGTCAGGTCTACATTATACACTATAGCCTATCGCCTCCCGAGGAGCTGAGCCCCCTCCCCCTCACCCCGGCCCTCCCCCGCCGGGAGAGGGAGAGGAGTCCAGGAACTCCTTCAGGCGGGCATGGCCCTCGCGGCTGATCGGGATTCGGGAGCCGTCGGCCAGGATGGCGACGTGGCTGTTCTTTGCGTAGAGCTCGACCTGGCGGAGGCGGTCCAGGTTGATCACGTAGGAGCGGTGAACCCGGAGAAAGCGTGAGGGATCGAGCGACGATACCAGGGCCGCCAGGGTCTGGGCCTTGGAGAACGTCTTTCCTTCGCTCTTGAGGACCACGAGGTCGTCCCGCGCCTCGGCGAGGTCCAGCTTCTCGACGGGAATGACGCGGATGTTGGGGCCGTCTCGCACCACGATCCGCGACGCAAACTGGCCGGGCGGACGCGTGGCCGCCGCGATCGCCGCGGCGTCCTGGCGTCTGCCGGACTCGAGCCGGGCGCGCGCTCGCGCCAGCGCCTCTCCCAGCCTCGTTTCGCTGAAGGGCTTGAGGACATAGTCCACCGCGTGGACGTCGAAGGCCTTGACCGCGTACTGGTCGTAGGCCGTCACGAAGACCACCGCGATGGAGGGATCGAGAAGCTCCATCACCTCGAACCCGTCGAGCCTCGGCATCTGGATGTCGAGAAAGACGCAGTCGGGCTTCAGCTCCGAGGCGGCGCGCACTGCGTCGAACCCGTTGGAGGACTCGCCGACGATCTCCACGTGCGGGACTCCTCCGAGCATCTCTCGCAAGACTGCCCGCGCGGGGTCCTCGTCGTCGACGATCAGTACGCGGGTTACGGCCGCCACCCGATCAGCCTACCCCGCTCTGGCTTCCCGCCGCGCTAAGCGTGGACGGGGATCGAGATGATGGCCAGGTGGCGGTCTTCCAGGCGGCGGGCGGCGAAGAGCGCTTCCCCGCCGTAGAGGGCGGCGAGACGGTCTCGCACGATTTTCAAGCCCAGGCCGCCATGCGGGCGGCGGTCCGGCGACTCGGGATCGTACGGGTTCTCGATGACGATGCGGAGGCGGTTTCCCGCGCGGCTCGCTTCCATCCGCACGGCTCCCCCGTCGGCGAGCGTCGAGATGCCGTGGACGACGGCGTTCTCGACGAGCGGCTGGAGGAGCAGCGGCGGCACGAGGCAATCCTTCCCCGAAGAGTTGACCTCCTCTTCGACCGAGAGCCGCTTGCCGAACCGGATCCGCTCGACTTCCAGGTAGCTTTTCGCCAGCGACATCTCCTCGGCGACCGGAATGCTGGCCTTCTCGCCGACCGCCAGACTCTGGCGCAGGAAGTCGCCGAGCTTCACGCACATCTCCCGAGCTCGCGGCGGGTCGCTCCCCGCGAGCGCGGAAATGGAGTTGAGGCAATTGAAGAGGAAGTGCGGCTGGACCTGCGCCTTGAGAGCCTTCAGCTGCGCCTCGCGGGCCAGGAGCGACTGCGTCGCCTCCCGGCGCTCGGCCTCGCGGGCGGCCTCGAAAGAGAGAAGGACGTAGTGCAGCGCGACCGAGAGGAGGTAGAGCAGGACTCCGACCGCAAAGAGCGGGAGAAGCTGCGCGGCATACCCGTCCGCGATGCCGGCGAAATCCGGAACGAGGGCGAGCAGCCGCACGATCCCCGCGCCGAGGGCGACCCAGGCCGCGCTGGTCACGAGGGCCGCCGTGGTGTGCGACACGGCGAGAATCGCGACTCTCCCCCTCGCCAGCGGAAGGCTGCGGCAGGGATACCAGGCCGACAGGCCCAGGAACGCGAAAACCAGGGCGAGCGGGAAAGCCAGCGACGCCGCTTCGCCGACCGAATACGCCGTGGGCCGAGCCAGCAGCGCCGTCAGGACCGCGGCCAGCGGAATCGACGCCGCGAGATACGGCAGCAGCCTCCCTTTTCTCGCGAGGATCGGATGCATGGCGGGCTAGTTCTTGACCTCCACTCCTCCCATGATCGCGACACCCTTGATGACCAGGGTCTTGGCGGCGGCGTCGCCCTGGCGAACGCCGTGGGCGGAGTTCGTGAACACGCCCAGGATCGGAGTCCCCGCCACCGCGACGTTCCAGTCATCCGGGACCTTCAGGTCCACGCCTCCCCAGAGCGTGAAGATGTGGATCGTGGCCGAGTCGCCGGCGATCCCCGCCCCGCGCAGGTCGATCCCGAACCCGCCCATGATCGCGGTGACCTCGCCGCCCCGGAAATCCTGCGAGCGGACCACCCGGTCGCCGCCTCCCATGAAGGCGAACTCGCTCAGGACCGCGCCGACCTCCGTCGCACCGGGCCTGGTCCCGCGCCTCTCGGCGAGCCTCTCGCGAGCCCCTTCGAGGACCTGGTCCTGCTCGGCCGTGCCGGCGCTCCTCGCGAAGGCGGGCGACCGTCGAGACAGGGCCTGCCAGATCAGCGCGCCCCCCGCGAGAAGCAGCAGGACCGGCCAGACGTCGCGGCGTGGAAAGGAGAAGATCCGAAGCGTCCGAAGCAGGAAGACCGACCCCACCGCGATCATGATGAACCAGGCGACCCGCTGCTCGGGCGATCTCGCCTGGAGGATCCGCGTTACGCCGATGCCGATGAGGATCAGCGGCCAGTACCGGAAGATGTCGCCGGCGTAGAGCACGCCGAAGCTGTCGAGCGCGTAGACGAGCCCGAGCAAGATGAGGATCCCGCCGGCGACGAAGCGCCCGTAACCCTGGTGGCGATAAGCGCCATTCACGACTCCCTCCCCTGCCCGATCTGCGCCCGCGTCCCGAGGGAGGCGTCGCGCGAACGCCGCCCCATCAGCGAGTCCAGGATCAGGCCGAGCCCGATGGCGATCAACAGGAAGGGCCAGAAGAGCCGCATCGGGATCCAGATGACGTCGAGCCGCTCGAGCTGGAAAAAGACGCCGAGCAGGAAGATGACCAGGCCCGACGCGAAATGGCGCCGGTGCGTCAGCATCCTCGCGAGCCCGACCCAGACGAGCAGGAGCGGCCAGTAATCTCCCAGCCGGCCGGCCCGAACGTAGCCGAGGTTCTGGAGAACGAACAGCGTTCCGAGGAGCAGGAGAAGCAACCCTCCGACCAGCCTCGAAGCCCGCCGCCCTTCACTCAACGTATTCATCACGCCTCCGATCTCTCACGGAGAACGTACGGGAAGCGGGTTCGGGTGTCCCGGGTGAATCGGCCAACGGTGGCCCCGAGCCGGTGAACGGTGGCTGAGAAGCGGCGTTTCTCTCGTCGCCCTGGCTATCGACTATCGACTCGTGCTGCTATCCTCTTCTCATGCCAACTGACGTGATCATGCCGCAGATGGGCGAGTCGATTGCCGAAGGAACCATCACCCGGTGGATGAAGAAGGTCGGCGACACCGTCAAGCGCGACGAGCCGATCTTCGAGATCTCCACCGACAAGGTGGATGCCGAGATCCCGTCCCCGGCGGCGGGTGTCCTGCTCGAGATCAAGGTGCCGGAAGGGCAGACGGTCGCGATCAACACGGTCGTCGCGCGGATCGGCGAAGCCGGCGAACAGCCCGCCACGGCCGCTCCCGCGCCAGCCCCGCCGCCGCCGGCCGCGAAGGCTCCGGAGCCGGCGCCTCCGCCCCCGCCCGCGACGCCTCCGCCTGCCGCGCAGGCCCCCGCGCCCGCGGCGCCAAGGCCCGCGCCGGCGCCGGCCCCGCCGCCCCAGGCTCCCCCGCGCGAGGCCGCTGAGCCCGAGGGCGGCCGCGTGGAATCGATCGAAGAGAGGATCCGAAGGAAGTCCTCGCCGCTCGTCCGGAAGATCGCTGCCGAGAACTCGGTGGACATCACGCAGCTCGAGGGGACCGGCATCCACAACCGCGTGACGAAGAACGACATCCTTTCCTACATCGAGAACCGCAAGGTCGCCTCCGCCCCGGCCCGGAGCACGGCCGCTACCGCGGAGCCGTTGGAAACCGGCCGGGCAGAGCCTGCAGCGCCCGCCGCCCCCGCGGCGCCGGCGACGCCGGCCCCGGCCGCCCGTCCCGCGATCGCCGTGACGGACCGCGACGAAGTCGTCGCGATGACGAAGATCCGCCGCATCACCGCGGAGAACATGACGCTCTCCAAGCGCACCTCCGCCCACGTGACGACGGTCTTCCAGGTGGACTACACGGCGCTCGCGCGCCTGCGGGACGCCAACAAGGATTCCTTCCTCCAGAAGAACGGGGTGAAGCTGACGTACCTGCCGTTCATCTTCCGGGCGTGCATCCAGGCCCTGAAGGACTTCCCGCAGGTCAACGCGTCGATCGACGGCGAAAACATCGTGTACCACAAGGACGTTCACCTGGGCATGGCGGTGGCGCTCGACTGGGGACTGATCGTTCCGGTCATCAAGAACGCCGACGAGAAGTCCATCCTGGGGCTCGCCCGCTCCTCGCAGGACTTAGCCGAGCGCGCGCGGACCAAGAGGTTGAAGCCGGAGGAGATCCACGGCGGCACCTTCACCGTGACGAACCCCGGCGTCTTCGGCTCCCTCTTCGGCACGCCGATCATCCCGCAGCCGCAGGTCGCCATCCTCGGCGTCGGGACGATCGAGAAGCGGCCGGTGGTCGTCACCGACGAGCGCGGCAGCGACGCGCTCGGGATCCGCACCGTCGGCTACCTCGCGCTCTCCTTCGACCACCGCTTGATCGACGGCGCCGACGCCGACAAGTTCATGGCGACGGTCAAGAAGACTCTCGAGAAGGGAGAGTTCGATTTAGGTTAGAAACTCCGGTCCCGCGGCTCGGCCGCCGGACGGCGGCGGCTCTCTTCGTCGCGGCGCTGGCCGTTCGCCTGGTGTCGATCGGCATCGTCGGCTTCCAGACTCTCCGATTCGGCGACGCCCGGTCGTACCTCTACGCCGCCAACGAGCTCCTCCGGACCGGGCACTACCCCGAGAAGACCGAGCCGTTCTACTTCCGCGCGCCTGGATACCCGGTCTTCCTGATCGCGGCGACCCTCGGCGACCCCGATCGGATCGCGCTCGCGAAGATCGCCAACGCGGTCCTGGGGGCTGCAGCGGCCCTGCTGCTCGCGTTCCTGTCGGCGGCGATCTTCCGGCGTCGAACCGTGGCGCTGGTGACGGGAGCCGCCGCCGCCCTCCATCCCGGATTCGTCTTCGTCTGCACGGACATCCAGAGCGAGCCCCTGTTTCTCCTCCTCCTCCTCTGCGCCGGCTGGTGCCTGCTGACGGCCGGGGACCGGCCTTCCTCCAACCTCGCGATCCTCGCCGGAGCGGCCGCGGGCCTCGCCGCGCTGACGCGGCCGTCCGCCCTCGCGCTGGCGCCGCTCCTGCTGTCCCCGCTCGCGGACCGGAGGCTCCCCGGGCGGGTCCGGCTGCACGTCGCCTTCTCGGCGCTGCTGGGCTTCGCCGGCGCGCTGGCCCCCTGGACCCTGCGCAACGCGGCCGTCTATCGCGAATTCGTCCCGGTCAACGACGCCGGGGGCAGCGCTTTCTACCAGGGCAACTCCGACTGGATGGTCCGCTTCTACGACCTGAAGACCCCGGAGGAGTACCGGACGTGGAGCGCGGCGATGTTCACCGACCTCGAGAGGCAGACCCGCGAGATCGAGGCGGCGGCGCCGCGTTCTCCTTCGTCCAAGTCGCGCGAGTTCGTGCGGCGGGCCATCGCGCAGCGGCGGGCGGATCCGGGAAGCTGGCGCAGGCTTCTCCTGCGAAAGGCGTGGGACTGGCTGCGCCCCTATCCCAGCCCGCTGTTCTGGCCGCCCTCGGCGGTCTGGACGATCGGCGCCTTGTACACGGTGCTGACGCTCCTTACCGTCGTCGGAATGATCCGGCGAGTCCGGCCGGGAGTCCGCGCCTTCGCGATCACCTACCTCGTTCTCACGATGGCCGCGCACGTGGCGATCATCGTGGTCTGGCGGTACCGGATTCCATACTGGGACCCCGTCCTCCTCCTCTACGCCGCGCTGGCGGTGACGTAGGAGCCCGGACCGCTCGATTGGCCGTTCAGCGGCGAGCCAGGAAGAGAATGTCCTGGCCGGCCGGAATCGCGGCGCCCGGGAAGAAGCCCGGCCGAAACAGGGCCACCCGAAGGCCCGCTCCCTCGACGAGACCCTCGAAGAAGGACCGATCGAAAGCGATCCCGGAGGCGGGCCGCGCTTTCCATCGCCATCGCCGCGATCCGTCCGGGCTGGAGAAGGGGAAATACGGGGCGGCTGCGCGGCCTCCCTCGATCCCGTCGAAGAGGAAAGCGGTGACGAGCGCGGTCCGGCACGGCGAGAGGACCCGGCGGATCTCCTCGAGGCAGGACCGCGCGCCGGCCTCGGCCAGGTGCGTGAACACCGATTTGGCCAGGACGAACCCTGCCGAGCCGTCCTCGAGGCAGAGCGGGACGCTCACGTCTCCGGTCTCGAAGCGAAGCCTCGGGTCGTGATGAAAACGGTCCCGGCACCACCGGATCGAAGCCGAATCGATGTCGATTCCGACATAGCGTCCGCCGGGTCCGAGCTTTCGGGCGAACCACGGAGTCATCGCTCCCGGCCCGCATCCCAGGTCGAGGATCAGGTCGTGGCTGCGAACGTGATCCATGGACTCGATCAGCGCGGCCATCTCGCAAGCGGAGCTCTCGATTCGCGCCAGCGGACCCGAATGGCGCCGCAGCCACAGGGGCGGAAGGTGGAAGCTGGCGGTGCCCCTCCGCTGGAGCTCATCCACCGGGCTGATCAACCGCAGCCCGAGCTCCCGGGCGGTCCCGAGGGCGCGCAGAACCGGAGCCGGCATGGAACGAAGAACCGGATGGACGAGACTCACGCCGCGCTTCATGATACCGGCGATACGGATGTCGAGCGTAAACTGCGAGGCGATGTCGTCTACCCTCGCGCGTTCGGCGGTGCAGAGCAGCTGGCTGGGGCGGATCCGCTACGACGACGCTCTCTCGATCCAGAGAGCCGCCGCCGCGGAGATCGCCGCCGGTGGAGCGGAGAGACTCCTCCTCCTCGAGCACGAGCCGGTCTTCACGCTGGGAAGAAACGCGGCTCGCGGGGACGTCCTGTTCACGCCGGAGAGGTGCCGGGAGCTGGGGATCGAGGTGCGGGAGACGGACCGAGGCGGGAAGGTGACGTATCACGGTCCCGGGCAGCTCGTCGGCTACCCGATCCTGAGCCTTTCGCCGGACCGCAGAGACGTCAAGCGGTACGTCACGGACCTGGAGGAAGTCCTGATCCGGTCGCTGGCGGATTTCGGGATCGCGGCCTCGCGCTCGTCGGTTCGGGAGCGCGTCACATCGGTGTGGGTCGGCAACGACAAGATCGCGGCGATCGGCGTGCATCTCTCGCGCTGGATCACGACTCACGGGTTCGCCGTGAACGTCACCAGCCAGCCGCTGGCGTTCTTTCGCGGGATCGTTCCCTGCGGGATCACCGACGGCGGCGTGACCTCCATGGAGAAGGCCGGCGGGAAGCAACACCCGCTCGAAGACGTTGCGGAGGCGGTGCGTCAGCATTTCGGTGAAGTTTTCGACAGGGACATAATTTCGGAATGACAGGATTGCCCGTTCTCCAGGCAGGCGGCGAGGGGCGGCCGACGCGGATGGAGAGGCCGCCGTGGCTCAAGGTGCGGTTGAGCACGACCGGGGAGTACGAAGAGGTCCGCGAGATGATGCGGCGCCTCTCGCTGGTCACAGTCTGCGAGGAGGCGCGCTGCCCGAACATCCACGAGTGCTGGGCGAGGGAGCGCACGGCGACCTTCATGCTGATGGGCGACGTCTGCACGCGGACCTGCGGGTTCTGCGCTGTCGCGCAAGGATCGCCGGGGAGGCTCGATCCGGAAGAGCCCCTGCGGGTGGCCAGGGCGGCCGCCGAGCTCGGCCTCTCCCACGCCGTCGTGACCTCGGTCAACCGCGACGACCTTGCCGACGGCGGCGCCGGCCATTTTTCGGCGACGATCCGGGCCATCCGGGAGGCGCTGCCCGGCTGCACGGTCGAGGTGCTGATTCCCGATTTTCGCGGCGACGGGGCGGCGCTCGAAACGGTGATCGAGGCGGAGCCGGAGGTCTTGAATCACAACACGGAGACGGTCCCGCGGCTCTACCGGCGCGTCCGTCCCCAGGCTCGCTACGCGCAGTCGCTCGAGCTTCTCGCCCGCGCGGACGAACGCCGGCGGCGGCGCGGCTCGCCGATGAAAACGAAGAGCGGCCTGATCGTCGGGCTCGGAGAGAGCCGCGAAGAGGTCGTGGAGACGCTCTCGGACCTTCGGGCCGCGGGCTGCGACATCGTCACGATCGGCCAGTACCTCCAGCCCCATGAACGGCGCCTGCCGATCGAGAAGTACTACACGCCGGAGGAGTTCGAGGAATTCCGGCGCGAAGGAGAAACGATGGGTCTTGCCAGAGTCGAATCGGGACCGCTCGTCCGGTCGTCGTACCACGCCAGGAGGGCCCTCCATGGCGCGTAAACCGGAAATCGGCAATCGAAAATCGAAAATACCCTCCCGATTCCCGGTTCCCGATTTCCGGTTGCCGGCCCTCGTCGTCTTTCTCGTGGCTTCGGCGGCGCTTGGTCAGAACACGGGCGCGCAGCTTCTCAAGCAGCCCAAGCCCGAGTATCCCGAGGGACCGAGCAAGGGCCTGCGCCAGGGCAACGTCAACCTGATGGGACGGATCGACGTGAAGGGACGGGTCCAGGATCTTCGGTACGTCGGCTCGACGCTCGAAGCGTTCATCGCTCCGGCGGTCGCCGCGGTCCAGAAGTGGGAATTCAAGCCGGCGACCCGCAACGGGAAGCCCGTGGAGGTCGCGGCCAACATCGCTCTGCGTTTCCGCCTGGAGGGGGACAAGCGCGGAGAGCTGTCCAGCCCGATCATCGGAGACCTCTCCGTCTACCCGGCCGACGCCTCGGGCCGCGCGATCCTCCCCGAGGGATTCCCGGTCCGCCGCGGGACCGACCCGAAGATCCGCGTGGAGGCCGTCCTCGACGTCTCGCCCGATCCGAAGGCGCGGACCCTGCCGGTCCGCGTGGAGGCGATCTCGCCGATCGGAAAGAAGATCGTCGTCTTCGACCAGTCGCTTTCCGTCAAGCCGAAGGCCACGGACGTGAAGATCTCGTTCACCGCGAGCGTCGATCCGGACTGGGAGGACGGAGTCTGGCTCCTGCGGTTCGTGGCCGAAAACACCGAGGTGGGAGGCGGGCAATTCTGGGCCGCCGTGGATCCGGAGCATTACCAGTTCGTCCTCCCGGGCAAGCTTCTGGGCGTCACGGCACAGCCGCAGGCCGCCGCTCCGGCGAACGCACCCGCCCCTCTCCACCCCAAGCCGACCGCCGCCCCCTCCAAGAAGAAGACCTGATCGCCGGCTCGTGAGCTCCGACCTCTCCGCATCCCGCGACGTCCCGATCCGCGTCGGGACGGCGGGATGGTCTTACGAGGATTGGAACGGGATCGTGTACCCGGGGAAGCCCGAGCGCGGGTTCGACCAGCTCGCGATGATGGCGTCGCTCTTCGACACCAACGAGATCAACTCGACGTTCTACCGGATTCCCGATCCTCGGATGACCGAGGGGTGGGCCCGGCGGGTCGCCCACAATCCCCGGTTCGCGTTCACGGCGAAGCTCTTTCGCGGGTTCACCCACGAGCGCAAGGCCGGCGCCGCCGAGGAGAAGGAGTACGCGCGGGCGATCGAGCCGCTCGCGTCGGCGGGGAGGCTCGGATGCGTGCTCGCCCAGTTCCCGTTTTCCTTTCGCAACACCGGGGAGAGCCGGGACTGGATCGACGCGCTCCTCGCGAAGTTCCAGCGGTTCCCGATGGCCGTCGAGTTCCGCCACGAGTCGTGGGACGACCCGGCGGTTCTCGATCTGCTTTCGGAGCGCCGCGCAGCGTTCGTCAACATCGACCAGCCGAAGCTGGAGGGGAATCTCCCCGGCACCTCGCACGTCACCGGTCCGATCGCGTATTTCCGGTTCCACGGGCGCAACGCTCCGAAATGGTTCGGGCCCGACACCTCGAACATCGAGCGCTACAACTACCTCTACTCCGCCGCGGAGCTCGAGCCGTGGATCGGCCGCCTGCGAAAGGCTCAGGAGACTCTCTCGAAATCGGGGGAAGGCGGGGGCGCGGCGAAGGGCGTCTACGCGATCCTCAACAACCATTTCCGCGGGCAGGCGGTGGCCAACGCGCTGGAGATCGAGAACACGCTGGGCGGGCGCACGTTCACGGTGCCCGAGACCTTGCGGGAGACGTATCCGATGGTGGCGGCGATCTCGCGCGGCCCCGCGGCGCGCCAGCGCAAACTCTTTTGAAGAAACGTCAGCGGCGGCCGCCGGAAGGAAGCGCGGCCGGCGCGAAGTCGCGGATGTCCTTGAACGGCGTCTCGCGGTCGGCGAAGTCCGGGCGGTAATACTTGTTGGACGTCTCGAATTCCTGGGCGAAGCCGTTGGTGAAGCCGTTGGACTCGAGCGCGTCGAGCGCCTCCCCCCACTCCGAGGCGGTGATGGAGCGGGAGAGGGTGGCGTAGCGGTCGCTCGACGCGGCGCGGTGGATCGGGTAGTACTGGGCCATCAGGGAGATCGCCACCCGCGGCGAGAGCGTCTCCGCGATCCAGCCGAGGGATTCGGAGACGCCGGCGACGTTCTCGGGCAGGACCAGCATCCGCACGAGGAGGCCGCTCTTGAGAAGCCCGTCCTCTCCGAGGACGAGTGCCGAGCCCTTCTGGCGGTACATCTCGATCAACGCCTCGCGGGAGCGCTCGGCGTAGTCGGGGATCTTCGAGTAGAGCCATCCGGCCGCGGAGTCGGCGTACTTGAAATCCGGGAGGTAGACGTCCACGACGCCGTCTAAGAGACGGAGGACCTCGACGGAATCGTAGGCGTTGGTGTTGTAGACGATCGGGATGGCGAGCCCGCGGCGGGCGGCGAGAAGGATCGCCTTCGCCATCTGGGGCGCGTAATGGGTCGGCGACACGAATCCGATGTTGTGGCAGCCCCGGGCCTCGAGCTCCAGCATCATCTCCGCGACGCGCTCGACGGAGACGGTGTTCTTCCTCTGCGCGGAGTAGTCCTGGCTGATCTGGTAGTTCTGGCAGTACACGCACCGCAGGTTGCAGTTTCCGAAGAAGATGTTGCCGGCGCCGCGGGTTCCCGAAAGCGCCGGCTCCTCCCCGAAGTGGGGGGTGTAGGAGGAGACGACCGGGTCGGCGCCCGAGGCGCAGGAAGCGAGGACGCCCGCCAGCCGGTCGTTGCCGCAGTCGCGCGGGCAGACCGTGCACGCTGACAGGAGCCCGTAGAGCCTCTCCACGCGCCCTTCGAGCTCTCCCGACGCGAGCAGGTCCAGGTAGCCGGGCGCCGCTTCCATGCAGAGAGAATACTAGGATTTCCAGGATGCCCGAGTCCTTCGAGAGCCGGAAGATGCGCTGGATGTTCAACCTCTTCCCGGCATACCGCGGAACCGGCGCCCGCGTGACCTACATCGCAAGCGACTTCCACGAGGCGCGCGTCCGGCTGCCGCTCAACTGGCGCACCCGCAACTACGTCGGCACGATCTTCGGCGGGAGCCTGTACGGCGCCGTGGACCCGCTGTACATGATCCTGCTGATCAAGATCCTGGGCCCGGATTACGTCGTGTGGGACAAGGCGGCGACGATCCGGTTCCTGAAGCCCGGCCGGACGACGCTCTACGCCCGATTCGTGATCGAGGAAGGAATGGTCGAGGAGATCCGCAAAGCGCTGGAGACCGAGCATTCGGTGGACCGCGTCTTCACGGTAGATCTCGCCGACGCGGAGGGAGCGATCCACGCAACCACCGAGAAGACAATCTATATCCGCCGGAAGAGCCGGTAAGCGTTCACGCGGCTCGTCCGGGGGGGTCCTTCGCGCGCCCCGCGGTGCGGCTCAGGATCAGAACCCTGGAAGTTTCCAATTGGTACTTGTCGCGAGCGAGATCTCAGAGGACGGGGTGGGGGTAGGTGTCGGGGTTGGAGGGGTCGTAGGCGCGGGACTTAAGCATGACGAAGTCACCGTCTTCCGTGAAGTGGACAGAGTGGGATTCGTTGACTTCGAAGTAGCAGGCCTGGCCCGCGTCGAGGGGGAAGGAGTCCTTCTCCCCCGTCTCGACGTGAATGGTTGAGACCCGGGCGCTGCCCGACGCGAGGAAGAAGAAGACCCGGGTCTGCTTGTGGAAGTGGTTTCCCAGGACTGCGCCGGCACGCATGCGGCCCCAGACGGCGGTCTTCGATTCGAAGCCGTTGACGATCTCCAGGAACATGCCTCGATCGTCGCGCCGCGCAAATCCGGGCTGGACGATCTCGTGCCGCACGCCGCTGCTCAGTCCTTCGGGCGCAGCCGCGCGACGAAGATTCGCGTCACGTACTGCATGCCGGTCCGGAAGAAGCGGACCAGGCTCGGCGCCGACTTGGAGACTCCCTTCTGGCGATCCCGGAAGACGTAGGGGACCTCGTGGACGGTCAGCCCCTTCCGGCGGCAGTTGTAGAGGAACTCCATGAAGTAGGCGCCGTATCCCGTCGGGATGAGGGAGACCCTGTCGAAGACCGTCCGCCTCAGGACGACGAAGCCGCTGTCGTAGTCGCGGATCCCGTAGCCCAGGACGAAGCTCGCGAGCGCGTTGATGGCGCGGCTCGCGGCGACGCGCAGCCAGGCGCGGTCGTCCTTGCCGCCCGGCGCGTAGCGCGATCCGACCACTACGTCGTATTTCTCAAGGAGCGCGATCATCCCCGGCAGCATGTCGGGTGGCATGCACATGTCCGCGTCCATCCAGCCGACGACTCCGCCCCGCGACTCGAGGATTCCCCGGTTGAAAGCGGACGCCAGGCCGCGAGTTCCGACCCGGCGGATGACCTTCACGCGTGGGTGCCGGATCTCCTCGACCAGGTGCCATGTCCGATCCGGCGAGTCGTCGTCCACGACGATGACCTCCGCCGAGTCGCCGAGGTTGGCGAAGATGCTCCGGACCGTGTCGAGAATGTTCTCGCGCTCGTTGAAGGTCGCCAGGACGATCGAGACCCGCGGGTCGGGGAGCGCGTCCGGGGCGGGAGTCCTGTTGGCGGTATTCATCGGGCGCAGGAGAGGAGCTTCGCGACGACCTCGCCGGCCTGCTCGCGAGTCAGGCCGGTCCCCGACGGGAGGTACAGGCCGCGGTTCCAGAGATCGTCGGACACCGGGTACTCGCCGCTCACTTCGGGGTAACGGCCGTCGGACCCGTCGCGGAAGACGGGCTGGCGGTGCATCGGGCAGAAGAACGCCCGCGTCTCGACTCCCTTCGCCTTCAGCTCCTCCATGACGGCGTCCCTGCCCCGCGAGAAGGCCGGGCCCAGCCGGACGCCGAACATCCAGTACACGTTCTTCGCGCCCGGCGCTTCCTGCGGCAGGCCGACGTCCGAGCCCGGCGGAAAGAGCGACAGATACCAGCTCGCGATCTCGCGCTTCTTCCGGACCTTCTCGTCCGCCTTCTCCGTCTGGGCGAGCCCGATCGCCGCCTGCACGTTGGTCAGCCGGTAGTTGAAACCCATGACCTTGTGCACGAAGCGCGGCGGCTCGAAGCCCTGGTCGCGAAGCAGGCGGAGCTTGCCCGCCAGCGCGGAGTCGCGGACGAGCACCATCCCTCCCTCTCCGGTCGTGAGGATCTTGTTGCCGTAGAAGCTGAAGCAGCCCGCGTCGCCGAAGGTCCCGACCTTCCTCCCGGAAAGCTCCGCCCCGTGCGCCTCCGCGCAGTCCTCGATGACGGCGAGCCGGCGCCGGCGCGCGATGTCCAGGATCGCGGGCATGTCGCATGGATGGCCGTACATGTGGACGGCCATGATCGCCTTCGTGCGCGGGGTGATCTTCTCCTCTATCCGGCGCGGGTCGAGGCACCACGTCTTCTCGTCCGCGTCCACGAGCACGGGCTTCGCTCCGGCCAGGATCACCGTGTTGGCCGAGACGATCAGCGTGAAGTCCGGGATGATGACCTCGTCTCCCGGCCCGATTCCCAGGGCGACCAGCGAGAGGTGGAGCGCCGCCGTCCCGCTCGAGCACGCGACGGCGTGAGGCATGCCGCACCAGGCGGCGAACGCCTCCTCGAAGCGGGTGATGTAGGCCCCGAGCGAGGAGATCCAGTTGGTCTCCAGGCAGTCCCGGACGTATCGCTCCTCGTTTCCGTCGAGGACGGGCTCCCAGACGGGGATCATGATCGCGGAGATTATCTTTCGATTCTTCGGGCCACGCTGAAGACGGAGAGCCCGAAGGGCAGGCGCAGGCCCGCCGACGCGAGGAAGGCCTCCGCGGACATGACCGAGCCCAGGACGGCGTTGGCCCACGAAGACGGGGGGCGGACTTCCGAGCGCGCCGCGGCGCCCGTCCGCCGGGCAGCGAGGAGGCGGCGCGCGGCGGCGGCGGGAAAGAGGAGGCTCACGCGGTAGAAGCTTTCGAGGACGGCGAATCCGGCCCGCTCCAGCATGCCGCGGATCTCGGGGCGGCTGAAGCGCCGGTCGGTCCAGACCGCGTCGTCGTGCTCGCCGCGCAGCCGGTCAAACGCGGGCACCTGGAGGACCAGGATCCCGCCGGGCGCGAGGCACCTCCGGGCCTCGGCGAGCGCGTCCTCCTTCGCGACACCGCGGTGGCAGAGGACGTCGATCGAGGTGATCACGTCGAACGAGCCCGGCGCGAAGGGCATCTCCGAGACCGAGCCGCGCGCCAGGCGGCGAAGGCCGCGTCCCGCCGCGAGGGCGATTCCCTCCGCGGACCATTCCAGGCCGTACCCGCGGATCGCGCTCTGCCGTTCCAGGCCGGCGAGAAGGCCCCCGGTTCCGCTCCCCGCGTCGAGCCAGCGGCCGGGCTTCGGCGCCCGGCGGCCGACCGCCCGCGAGATCTCCCGCCGAAGCGCGGCGAACCACCAGTGGCGGTCTTCGACCGCCCGGAGCGCCTCGTATTCGGCGGGGTTCACGCGGTTACGCCACCCACTGCCAGTTGACGAACCGCGCCGCCGCGG
Organism: Thermoanaerobaculia bacterium; assembly: GCA_035259605.1. Taxonomy (GTDB): domain Bacteria; phylum Acidobacteriota; class Thermoanaerobaculia; order UBA5066; family Gp7-AA6; genus JAWOLE01. The sequence goes on along the minus strand of DATFWF010000024.1, from coordinate 1,281 downwards.
CGAGCAGCAGGACGCCCGAGACCGTCCACGCCAGGATCCGCAGCCACCGGGATCCCCGCGTGATCTCGGCCAGCGCGTAGTAGGTCGGGTAGATCGCGGCGAAGAACCTCGGGATTCCTCCGGGGAGGCCGGTCGTGATCGGCAGGCCGACCGCGCAGGCGGTCCAGACGGCGTCGGACCACCGGCGCCGGAAGAGCTGGTACGCCGCAATGGCGAGGAAGACGACGACCATCGCGTAGTCGAGCACCAGCGTCCTGTCCCGGCTCAACTCGCCGATGCGGAGGTTGTCGGAGAAGCCGCGGAAGAAGTCGCCGATGCCGCCGATGGTGCTCGACCCGCGGTGCCAGCCCTGCATCGAGCGGAAGAAGAGGCCGGGCTCGTGCTTGGCCCAGCCCATTCCGTATACCCAGAGGAAGACGACCACGATCGGCACGGCGCCGACGAGGGCCGCCCGGAGGTAGCGGCGCCGCGAGCGGTCCGGCGATTCCAGGGCGGCGAAGAAGAGCGCCGGGCCGGCGGCGAGAGCGTAGGCGCGCGTCAAGCCGAGGAGCACTCCCCAGAGCGCGGCTCGCGCGGTCTCTCCCCTCCGCGCGTCGCGAAAGGCGAGCAGCGAGAAGAGAAGCAGCATGGACTCGGCGTAAACGGCGGCGAAGAAGAAGGACGCCGGGAAGAGGAGCAGAAACGCGACGGAGCTCCAGCCGCCTTCCGTCCCGAGCCGCTCGATCCCTTCGCGCAGGAAAAGCGACATCGCGAGAAAGAAGCACACGTACGTCACCACGAGACCCGCATGGAAGCCGTCCATCGCGAAGGTCTTGTGGAGGACCTTGGCGGTCATCGGGTAGAGCGGAAAGAAGGCGTGGCTCGACGGCTTTCCCTCGGGCGGCGGGGGCCCGTAGCCCCACTCCATGATCGAGAGGTACCAGCCCGAGTCGAACTTCGCGTAGAGCGGGGCGCGCAGCTCCACCGGGATCTCCCACACGATCTTGTGCTGCATCGGAAGGTACTCGCGGGCCACGACGCCCCAGGCCCCCAGCGCGAGGATCCACGCGGCGCACAGCAGGAAGAGCCGCGGCGGGCCGAAATGCCGCCCGAGAAACGAGATCAGTTTTTGGAGGCCATCCACGTAGGCCGAGTCTACTTTACAGCCCGCGCACCGCCTTCATCGCGGGCTTGAGGTCCTGGCGGCTCTTCCAGAAATCCGCCCAGGGATCCTTCTTCTTCATGCGGTCTGCGAAGTTGCCGATGTTGAATGTCCCGGGATCGAGCTCCGGAACGACTTCC
>DATFWF010000023.1:0-10645 GCA_035259605.1 Thermoanaerobaculia bacterium | reverse complement strand
CGCGGCTTCGAAGGCGCTCGAGGAATTGAAGCGCGAGTCGGAGCGCGACTCCCTTCCGCCGATCAAAGATGAGGACTTCCTAAGGGGAGACGTGCTCGCCCGCCTCGGAAAGGAGCGCGAGGCCGAGGAGGCCTTCCGGCGGGAGATCGGCGCCTTCCCGGAAAATCCAAAGGGTTGGACCGGGCTCGCCCTCCTGTACGCGAGCCAGGGAAAACAGGACGAATCCCGGGAAATTCTCCACCGGATGACGGAAAAGTCGCCGCGGCCCGATGCGTGGTTCGCGGCTGCGCGGACCTTCGAGGTCCTCGGCGACCGGGCCGCCTCCGCCGCGGTGCGCCGAAGGGCGGCCTCGATGTTCCCCGGCGCGTCCGATCCCGGCGCCCGGGCCCGCTGAGACGGAGTCTCGGCTCGAACCTCTTGTTGCGCCTCCCGCCGCGGGGGAGCAAGATAGAGGGATTGAGGGGTTGTCGAGCACCGACCCGGCAATCTCACGGGGGGTGCGTCATGCGCCATCGCATTCGAATCGCAACCGCCGCGGCAGTCCTCGCCGCTGTCGGTTTCTCGCCGCTCGTCCTCGCCCAGAAGGCGGTGAAGTCCGAGCCGCAGAGCACGGTGCGCGAAGAGGCGCGCGTCGTTGTCGTCGAGGTTCCGGTCAACGTCGTGGACAAGGACGGCAAGCCGGTCGAGGGCCTCAAGGCGGAAGACTTCGAGGTTTACGACGACGGCAAGCCGCAGACGATCACCGGTTTCGAGGTTCTCGATCAGAGAAAGGCGCTCCCTCCTCCAGAGCCGGGCGAAGCGCCGCTGAACCCGGCCGCCAGCCGCCATTTCCTGATCCTGTTCGACCTCTCCTTCGCCTCCGTCCAGGGAGTCGTGCGCGCCCGCCACTCGGCGCGGGACTTCGTTGTGACGCGGATGAAGGACCTCGACACCGCCGCCATCGCGACCTACTCCGTCGAGACCGGCTTCCGGTTGATCGTCGGGTTCACGGGCGACCGCACGCAGCTTGCGGTGGCGGTGGATACCCTCGGGCTTCCAAACCTCGTCCAGCGCAACCCCGACCCGCTCGCGCTGCTGGTGACCCAGCCCAACCAGGTCTCCGAGAACCCCTTCGCGACGACCGGAGGCGACCCGAGCAGCGGGCTGGACGCGGCGATGGGCGAGGCGCTGGAGAACCTCCAGACGATGTTCGATAAGAGCGCCCGGTCGATCTACCGCGACCGCGTCAGCCGCATGATCGACTCCTTCGGAAAGCTCGCCGTTTCGCTCGACGCCGTCCCGGGAAGAAAGCACATCCTCTACCTCTCGGAAGGGTTCGACAGCCGCGAGCTCTCGGGCTCCACGGGCGTGAGCGCCGGAGCGCAGCAGGCCGAGTGGGCGATCCGCGGGCAGACCTGGAAGATCGACAACGACAGCCGCTTCGGGAACACGGATCTGAGGACCCAGATGAACCGGGCGCTCACCCTCTTCAATCGCTCCGACTGCATCATCCACTCGGTGGACATCGGCGGCCTCCGGACCGGCGTCGCGATGACGGCCAACGACCTCCCGATCAACGGGCAGGACTCCCTCTTCTACATGGCCGAGGAGACCGGGGGCCAGTTCTTGAAGAACGCCAACGAGATGTCCGGGTCCTTCGACAAACTGCTGGAGAGGACCGGGCTGATCTACCTTCTCGCCTTCCAGCCCGTGCGGGTGCCCGAGAACGGGAAATTCCACGCGCTCAAGGTCAAGGTCAGGAACAAGAGCTGGCAGGTCTCGGCGAGGAGCGGCTACTACGAGCCCAAGTCGCAGAAGACCCTGACCCCGATCGAGAAGAACCTCGCGCAGGCGGCGGCGGTCACGGCGGCGCTGCCGAAGACCGACATCCCGGCCTGGGTCCTCGCCGCGCCGCTGCCTCCCGTCGAGGGGCTCTCGCGGGTGCCGGTCATCGTCGAGGTCCCGGGAGACCGTCTCCTGGCGACCAAGGAAGGCTCGAAGATGAGCGTGGACATCTTCGTGTACGCGATCGACAAGCAGGGGCAGACGAAGGACTACCTCTTCCAGCCGCTCGGCATCGATCTGTCCCGCGCCGAGGCGACGCTCGCCAAGGGCGGCATCAAGTACTACGGCGCGCTGACGCTTCCGCCCGGCGATTACACGTTCCGCACGCTGGTGCGCACCAACGAGACCGGCCGGTTCGGGGTGACGATCACCCCCGTCAAGGTGTCGGCGACCGCCGACGCCATGACCCTCCCGCCGCTCTTCGTCGAGGACGACCGGCAGTGGATCATGATCAAGGGCAAGGCCCGGAGCGGCGCCGACAGCACGGCCGAATACCCGTTCGCCATCGCCGGCGACTCCTTCATCCCCACCGCGCTGGCGGGGGTCAAGAACGGCGGAACGACGCACGTCTGCCTGATCGCCTACAACTTCCCCGGGGAATCCAACGGCCTGCAGTACTCGGCGCGCGTTCTCGGGGTGGACGGCAAGCCGCACGGGACCGCGCACTTGAAGCTCCTGAAGGCTTCCGACGGGGAGCGCCAGGGGGCGAGAAAGCTTCTGCTGGAGTTCCACCCGACCGGGCTCGATCCCGGCCGCTACGCGCTCGTCCTGAAGCTCCAGGATCCCGGGACGGGAAAGGCGGCCGAGACGATGTCCACGTTTGACGTCATCCAGTAACCCGGAGCCGGTAATCGGGAATCGGGAACCGGCAATCGAGCCGGCTTAACGATTTCCGATTTCCGATTTCCGTTTTCCGACCCGCAGGTCTTCTCCGGTCATCTCCCTGGGGGCGGGGAGTCCCTGGATTCCGAGGATCGTCGGCGCGACGTCGGCGAGCGTTCCTCCCGCGCGTAAAGAAGCCGCTCCGTCTCCCAGGAGGATCAGAGGGACCGGGTTGGTCGTGTGCGCGGTGTGTGGCTGGCCGGTCGTCGGGTCGATCATCTGCTCGGCGTTGCCGTGGTCGGCGGTCATCAGGAGCGCTGTCCCGGACTCGCGGCAGGCTTCTTCGAGCCGGGCGAAGCAGCCGTCGAGGGTCTCGATCGCCGACACGGTCTCGGCGAGCTTTCCGGTGTGGCCCACCATGTCCGCGTTGGCGTAGTTGACGACCATCGCGCCCAACGCCTTCCCCCGAATCGCCTCGACCGCCTCGCGGGTGATCTCCTCCGCGCTCATCTGCGGGTGCAGGTCATAGGTCGCGCCGCGCCAGGAGGGCACGAGCTTGCGCTCTTCTCCGGCATACGCCTTCTCGACCCCGCCGTTGAAGAAGTACGTGACGTGGGCGTACTTCTCCGTCTCGGCCAGACGCAGGTTCCGCACGCCGTGGTCGGCCCACGCCTGCGCGAGGATCCCGGTCAGCACGAGCGGGGGAAACGCGACCGGGAGAGGGAATTCCTTCTTGTAGCGCGTGAAGCAGACCAACCCGACGGCGGGCGCCGGGCCGCGCTCGAACTCGGCGAAGGCCGGCTCGGTCAGGGCCCGCGTGAGCTGCCGGGCCCGGTCCGCTCGGAAGTTGAAGAACACGGCGGAATCGCCGCCGCGGATCCCGGGCAACGGGTCCTCCCGGGAGGCGATGACCGTCGGCGTGATGAACTCGTCGCTCTCTCCGCGCTCGTAGGCGGCCTCGACCGCTTCGCGGGCGCTCCCCGCGCGAGGCCCTTCGCCGGAGACCAGCGCGGCATAGGCCTTCGCGACGCGGTCCCATCGCGAATCGCGGTCCATGGCCCAGTAGCGTCCCGAGACGGTCGCGACGCGGCCGCCGCGCCGTGAGAGCTCCTCTTCGAGGTTCGCGAGAAAGCGAAGCGCCGAGCGCGGCGGCGTGTCGCGCCCGTCGGTGAAGGCGTGGACGAGGACCCGCTCGACTCCGTTGTCGGCGGCCATCTCCAGAAGGCCGAAGAGGTGCCGCTCGTGGGAATGGACTCCGCCGTCCGAGACGAGGCCCATCAGGTGAAGGGCGGCTCCCGGCCGTTTCGCCGCCCGCATCGCTTCCAGGAGAACGGGATTGGAAAAGAAGGACCCGTCGCGCAGCGCGAGGTCGATCCGGAGGAGGTCCTGCGGGACCATCCGCCCCGCGCCGAGGTTGAGGTGGCCGACCTCGGAATTTCCCATCAGGCCGGCCGGAAGCCCGACCGCCTCGCCCGACGCCTCGAGGGTGGTCCAGGAACAGCCGCTCTTCCACCTGTCGAAGGTTGGCGTCCTGGCGAGCGTGATCGCGTTTCCGGCCGAAGGGGCGGCTTCGCCCCACCCGTCGCAGATGAGCAACACGACCCTTCGCATCTCTGTCGGGGAAAAGCTATCAGCTGTCCGCCGTCAGCCGTCAGCCAGAGCGCCGCCGCGATCAGAGCTGAGAGCCGAGAGCGGAAAGCGGAAAGCTAGAAACCTCTCTTGAGATAGGTGTAGAGGATCCGGGAGATCTCGGCGACGCTGCGCGCGTCGGCGAGGTGACCGCGCGGCGTGTGCGGGACATCGCCGTCGAAGACCTCGGAGATCGAGCCGACGCCGGCCTCGCGCACGTGGGCGCGCAGGTCGTCGAGCCAGTCCAGCATGGTCCGCCGCGTCTCGCGCGAGGCGCCGAGGACGCGGAAATGGGCGTCCGCGAAGGGGCCGAGCAGCCATGGCCACGCCGATCCCTGGTGGAGAGAGAGTCCCGGGCTCTCGCCCTCGGAGGGGCGCGGACGGTAGCGCCGGTCGCGCGGATCGAGCGTCCGCAGTCCGAACGGCGTTCGCAGGCGGCTGCGCACGGTCCAGTACACGGCGCGCGCGCGGTGCGGGGGCATCAGATCGGGCGAGAGGGCGGCGGCGAAGATCTGGTTCGGCCGGACGCTCGAGTCCGAGCCGTCCGGTCCGACGACGTCGTAGAGGAATTCCCCCTCCCGGCACCAGAAGATGTCGTTGAACCGCCGGGCCACGTGCCATGCCTCCGACTCCAGCTCCCGGGCGCGCGAGCTCTCGCCGGCGAGCCGCTCCAGCCGCGCCGCGGCCTTGAGAGCGGCGTGCCAGAGCGCGTTGACCTCGACCGCGCGGCCATACCTCGGCGTGACCGGGTTTCCGTCCTCGGAGATCGCGTTCATCCAGGTCAGCGGCTGTCCCGGCAGGATTCCGCTGATCAGGCCGTCGGGGCCGACGGAAACCCCCGAGATCCTGCCGTCGCGATAGGACGACAGGACGGCGCGAACGGAACCGAGGAGGGGAGTCGGGCGGCTGGGATTGCGGCGGGCCCCGGTGAACCAGTCCACGGCCAGGACGAACCAGAGCGGCGCGTCACTCGAGCCGAGGACCGCGCGCTGCTGGCTCGAGGCTTCGCCGGCGCCGGCGAGCGCGGCGGACAGCCGGGCCGCGGCGGCGCCGACGACTCGCGCCGCGCCCGCGTAATGCGCGCAGGCGAGGGTCAGGCCGGGGACCGAGAGCATGTCGTCTTCCGCCGACCGGCCCGGCTGGGGATAGCCCGGGACGATCATTCCGTCCCGCGCGTCGCCGTCCACGAGAAAGATCTCGGCCCGCCGCGCCAGCTCGTCGAAGACCGCGTCGTCGGTGCGCGTGAAGGCCTTGCGCCGCTCCTGCTCGGCTAAGACGAGCTGCGCGGGATCCGTGGAGACTTCCTCCGGCGAGAAGACGAGGTAGGCCTCCTCCCCGGGCGAGAGCACCCAGTCCCATGCGACCGGGCTCCAGAGGCTCTCCCGCCCCTGCGGGAAGGCCGCCGCCTCGCCGCGCGTGGCGCCGGAGACCCTGGCTCCCGCCCCGCGGAGAAAGAGGCGTCCCGGCCCGGGCAGGTCCGAGAGCCACGACGCCTCTCCGCTGACACTGGCGGCCAGCCGCCCCGCCCCGGCGCCGCCGGCGGCCGGGTTCTCCTCGGCGCGGATCAGCGGCCGCGCCCTCAGGCCGACCGAACGGGATCCGCGGTTGGCGTAGCGGGCGATCGCGATCGGCCGCCCGCGAACGAGGCACAGCGAGCGCTCAAGGGAGAAATTGCCGGTCTCGTAACGCCAGGTGGGAAAGGGCTCCAGCGCGAATCGCGCGAGCGGCTGGGCGCCATCGCCGGCGACATCGGCCGCTCCGCGCAGGGCCACGGTTTCTCCCGCGCACCAGACGTACTCCTCGCACCCGGCGACCAGTGGCGGCCGGCGAACGGGAACCGCGCGGTCTCCGGAAGGCGGCGCGTACCAGCCGTGGTAAGGCCGCGTCGAGCCGCCGGCGCAGCCGCAGGCGAAGCCCCCCAGGCCGTCCGTCTCGATCCACTCCAGAGACGTCGAGAGGCCCGTCGAAGACAGATCCTCGCCCCTCCATTCGAGGGCCGCTCGGTCGATCGCGGCCGGATTGCCCGGTTCGGGCCTGGCTTCCACTTGCTGGGAAGCATTCTCTCAGATTCGTAAAAATCGGGGATCGCGGCAACGAAACTGCGGCGTAATAAGATCTCGAATCCGGTCGGGAGGGCGGCATGAGCACCGTTCGGAAGTCCGTCGATGAGTTGTGCGTGGACACGATTCGCACGCTCGCCATCGACGCGGTCCAGAAGGCCGAGTCCGGTCACCCCGGCCTCCCTCTCGGCGCGGCGCCGATGGCTTATGTCCTGTGGCAGCGCCACCTGCGCCACGATCCGTCGGATCCGAAGTGGCCGGACCGCGACCGCTTCGTTCTCTCCGCCGGGCACGGCTGCATGCTTCTCTACTGCCTCCTGCACCTGACGGGCTACGACCTGACGCTCGACGACCTGAAGTCGTTCCGCCAGTGGGGGAGCCGGACGCCGGGGCACCCGGAGTGGCTCGTGACGCCGGGAGTCGAGGCGACGACGGGCCCGCTCGGCCAGGGCACGGCCAACGCGATCGGGATGGCGGTTGCGGAGCGGGCGCTGGCCGCGCGCTTCAACCGGCCGGGCCACGAGATCGTCAACCACCGCACGTACGCGATCGTCTCGGACGGCGACCTGATGGAGGGGATCTCGGGCGAGGCGTCGTCGCTCGCCGGCCACTGGAAGCTCGGCAAGCTGACGTTCCTCTACGACGCCAACCAGGTCACGCTCGACGGTCCCGCCTCGATGGCGTTCACCGAGGACGTCGGCCGCCGGTACGAGGCGTACGGCTGGCAGGTCCTGCGCGTGGAGGACGGCAACACCGACCTCGACGCGATCGACTCGGCGCTGAAAGAGGCGGATCGCGAGGAATCGCGGCCGACGATCATCCTCATCCACACGACGCTCGGCTACGGTTCGCCGCACAAGGCCGGGACCTCCGAGGCTCACGGCAGCCCGCTCGGCAAGGAAGAGGTCGCTCTGACCAAGAAGGCGCTCGGCTGGGAGTGGCAGGAGCCCTTCTTCATCCCGCCGGAGTCCCTGGAGCGGTTCCGCGAAGCGGTGCCCCGCGGCCGGAAGTGGAAGTCGGACTGGGAGAGCCGTTTCGCCCGCTACGAGAAGGAGTTCCCGGACCTGGCGAGGGAATGGCGCCGGCGGCAGGCGGGCGACCTCCCCGCGGGCTGGGACGAGGCCCTGCCGGTCTTCCAGGCCGGGGAAAAAGAGGCGACGCGCACGGCCGCAGGAAAGGTCGAGAACGCGATCGCGGCGAAGATGCCGGAGCTCCTCGGCGGAGACGCGGACCTGGGCGTCTCGACGAACACGCCTCTGAAGGGCGCCGCGAGCTTCGACGGCGCGGCCGGAGGCGGAGGGCGCAATTTCCATTTCGGCGTCCGCGAGCACGCGATGGCCGGGATCGCCAACGGCATGGCGTATCACGGCGGCGTGCGGCCGTTCGTCGCGACCTTCTTCTGCTTCTCCGACTACATGCGCCCTTCCGTGCGGCTCGCGGCGTTGAACGAGCTCCCGGTGATCTTCGTCTGGACGCACGACTCGATCGGCCTGGGAGAGGACGGGCCGACACATCAGCCCGTCGAGCACCTGATGTCGCTCCGCGCGATGCCGGGCATGACGATCTTCCGCCCCGGAGACGGCAACGAGGCGCGGGAAGCCTGGCGCGCCGCGATCGAGCACCGCCACGGGCCGGTCGGCCTGGTTCTCTCGCGGCAGAAGCTGCCGGTCGTCGACCGCGGCAAGCTCGGAGCGGCCGAGGGCGTCGCGAAAGGCGGCTACGTCCTGGCGGAAGCCTCGAAGCCGCCGGCGCGGCTGATCCTCCTCGCCAGCGGATCCGAGGTCTCGCTGGCTCTCCAGGCCCGCGAAAGGCTCGAGGGCGAGGGAATCGGCACGCGCGTCGTCTCGATGCCCTCCTGGGAGCTCTTCGACCGCCAGCCGGGGGCGTACCGGGAACAGGTCCTTCCCCCGGCGATCCGGGCGCGGCTCGCCATCGAAGCGGGAGCGACTCTGGGGTGGAAGCGATACGTCGGAGACGGAGGCGACTGCCTCGGCCTCGACCGCTACGGCGCGTCGGCGCCGGGGGAGATCGTGATGAAGGAGCTTGGCTTTTCCGTGGAGAATGTCGTGAAACGCGCGAAGGCGCTGCTGTGAAGATCGCGATCGGCTCGGACCACGCCGGCTTTGCCTTGAAAACCGAGCTCGCGGCCGCGCTCGCTGCGGCCGGCCACGCGGTCGAGGACGTCGGGGCGCGGGACGACCGCCCGTCCGATTACCCCGATTTCGCTCGGCTGGTCGGCGAGGCGGCCGTCCTGGGGGATTGCGAGCGGGGGATCCTCGTCTGCGGCAGCGGCGTGGGAGCCTCGGTCGCCGCCAACAAGGTGGCCGGCGTGCGCGCGGCCCTCTGCCACGACAGCTTCTCAGCCCGGCAGGGCGTCGAGGACGACGACTTGAACGTCCTCTGCCTGGGCGCGCGCGTCGTCGGGCCGTCCCTCGCGGCGGATCTCGTGCGCATCTTCCTGGCCGCCCGCTTTTCCGGAGCGGAGCGCCACGTGCGCCGCGTCTCGAAGATCAAAGCGATCGAGGAGGACTCCCGGCGCGGAGCCTTCGACCGCCCCGCAACGATCGGCAATACACGGAGGTGATCCATGCCCCAGAATCCCTTGAGGAGGCTTCGCGAGCTCGGCCAGAGCGTCTGGTACGACTACATCCGGCGTGACCTGATCACGAGCGGCCGCCTCCAAACGCTCGTTCGCGAGGACGGCCTGGCCGGGATGACGTCGAACCCGACGATCTTCCAGAAGGCGATCGCGGAGACGCAGCTCTACGACGACGACATCCGGCGGCTGGGCGCGGCCAGCAGGGAAGCGCCCGCGATCTTCGAAGGGCTCGCGGTCGCCGACATTCGCTCCGCCGCCGACGTCTTCCGGCCCGTCTACGAGTCGAGCGGCGGCGGCGACGGGTTCGTCTCGATCGAGGTCGGCCCGCACCTGGCGCGCGACACCGAGGGCTCGATCGCCGAGGCGCGGAAGCTCTGGAAGGCGTGCGACCGGGACAACGTCATGGTCAAGATCCCGGGGACCGCCGAGGGCATCCCGGCCATCCGCAAGTGCCTGTCCGAGGGGATCAACATCAACATCACCCTGCTCTTCTCCGTCGCGAGGTACCGTCAGGTGATGGAGGCTTATCTCTCGGCGATGGAGGAGCGGGCCGCCTCCGGCGCGCCCGTCGCGAAGATCCGGTCGGTGGCGAGCTTCTTCGTCAGCCGCGTGGACACCAACGCCGACAAGAAGCTCGACGCGAAGGCGAAGGAGGCAAAATCTGAGGGCGAGCGCGTCGAGGCGAAGGCGCTGCGCGGGAAGCTCGGGATCGCCAACGCCCGCGTCGCCTACGAGGCCTTCGAGGAAGTCTTCCGCGGGAGCCGGTTCCAGGGGTTGAAGAAGGCGGGAGTCGCGGTCCAGCGGCCGCTCTGGGCCTCGACCTCCACGAAGGACCCCGCCTATCCGGACCTCTACTACGTCGAGGCGCTGATCGCTCCCGAATCGGTGGACACGCTTCCGCCGGAGACTTTCGAGGCGTACCGCGACCACGGCGACCCGAAGGTCCGCATCCACGACGGCCTGGCGGAGGCGCACGCGGTCTTCGACCGGCTGAGAAAGCTCGGGATCGACGAGCCGGGGATCTTCCGCGAGCTCGAGGAGGAAGGCGTTGCGAAGTTCTCCGGCTCCTTCGACTCCCTGATGAAGGCGCTCGGTGAGAAGGAAAAAGCCGTGAGGGTCGCCTGACGGATTCCTCCGGCGAGCGCGGCCGGCTCCAGACTCTCGGATCGCTGGAGAAGGATCGGGCGGTCTCTCGCATCTGGGGGGGCGACGCCTCCCTGTGGAAGGCGGGCGACGCCGACCGCCGCACGATCGCGGGGGCGCTCGGCTGGCTGACCGTAGCGGAGCGCCTCGAGCCGCACCTGGCCGACCTGACGCGCTTCGCGGAGGACGTGCGCGGGTCGGCGGAGTCGGTCGTGGTCCTCGGGATGGGCGGCTCGAGCCTCGCGCCGCTCGTCTTCGCCGACTCCTTCGGAAAACGCCCCGGCTACCCGGTGCTCGAGGTCCTCGATTCGACCGAGCCCTCGAGCATCCTGGCGGTCGAAAGAAGGACGGACCTCTCCCGCTCTCTCTTCGTCGTCTCCTCGAAGTCCGGCTCGACCCTCGAGCCCAACGTTTTCTTCGATTACTTCTACGGGCAGGTGGAGAAGGCGCTCGGGGCCAGGGCAGGCGAGCGCTTCGTGGTGGTGACCGATCCCGGCTCGCCGCTCGAAAAGGAAGCGGCGAAGCGGCGCGTCCGCCGGGTCTTCCCGGGCGATCCGGACATCGGCGG
>DATFWF010000022.1:0-13047 GCA_035259605.1 Thermoanaerobaculia bacterium | reverse complement strand
TCCCTGGACCGCGACGACAGTCACCGCCGGGTTCTCCAACCCGGGAGGCGCGTTGTTCGACGGAACGAACGTCTGGACCGTGGATTACGGCGTCGGCACTCTGCTGAGGCTGGACGCCTCGGGGGGGATCCTTCAGACGATCACGGTTGGCTCCAAGCCCAATTTCCCGGTCTTTGACGGGACCAACATCTGGGTTCCCAACCGGCAATCCAACTCCGTCACCGTCGTCCGGGCCTCTTCCGGAGCGGTCCTGCTGACCCTGACGGGCAACGGATTGAATTCGCCGGTCCACGCGGCGTTCGACGGCGAGAGGGTCCTGGTGACGAACAACGCCGGCAACGCCGTGTCGCTCTGGAAAGCGGCCAGCCTGTCCGCAATCAGCTCCTTCTCGACGGGCGTCGACACGACTCCTTTCGGCGCCTGCAGCGATGGGACCGACTTCTGGATCGTGCTCTCGGCCGTCAGCCAGCTCGCCCGTTTCTAGAGAGTCCGTCAATGATCCATTCCTGCAATGGAGGCTCGCGATGAAGAAGCCGCTCCGGGGACTTCTCGCCGTCTCACTGGCCGGAGCTCTGCTCGCGGCGGCCGCGGAACGTCTGGCCGGGACCTGCGGCCCGTTCATGGACGTCGCCGCCGACGCGTTCTGCCCTTTCGTGCTCGAGATCTTCTATCTCGGCATCACGACCGGAACGACCGCGACGACCTACGATCCGGCGGCGAATGTCTCGCGCCTCCAGATGGCGGCATTTCTCTCGCGCACCGTGGACGGAGCCTTGAGGCGCGGCGGCCGCCGCGGGCCGCTCGATCAGCACTGGACGACCAAGGGATCCTCCAACCTCGGGCTCACGACCGTCGGCGCCGGCCCTGAGCTCGTCAAGTCCGACGGGGCCGACCTCTGGGTGGCGAGCGACAACGATACGGTCTCGCGCGTGCGCGGAAGCGACGGCAGGCTCCTGGAGACCTGGACGGCGGCGACGAACGCTTTCGGCGTGCTGCCGGCGATGGGGAAGATCCTGGTGGGCGGGACGACGAGCCCGGGACGTCTGTACCGCATCGAGCCGGACAAGCCCGCGGGAGCCGTCACGACGGTCGCGACCAACCTGGGAGACACGCCGCAGGGACTCGCTTTCGACGGCGCCCGGGTCTGGAGCGCGAACAAGAACTCGGTTTCCATCGTGACGCCGGGCGCGACCATCCCCTGGAGCGTCACGACCGTCACGGCCGGATTCGGCGAGGCGTTCGGCGCCCTGTACGACGGAGCCAATGTCTGGATAACCGACTTCGCGGGCGCCATCCGGAAGCTCGACGCCGCGGGCTCGGTCCTGCAGACGGTGACGGTCGGCTTCAACGCGGGAGTCCCGGCCTTCGACGGCGCGAACATCTGGGTGGGAGCCGGCCCGGACTCCGTTTTCGTCGTGCGTGCCTCCACCGGCGCGCTCCTCGCGACCCTGACCGGCAATGGGCTGAACAGCCCTTTCGCGGCGGCCTTCGACGGCCAGCGCGTGCTGGTCACGAGCTACCTGGGCGACAGCGTCTCCCTTTGGAAGGCCGCCGACCTGACGGTCATCGGCACCTTCGGCACGGGCGGCGGCACCCATCCCTCCGGCGCCTGCAGCGACGGCATCAACTTCTGGATCGCGCTCGGCGGATCGAACCAGCTCGCGCGGTTCTAAAGATCTGACATGATCCCTCCAACGGAGGGAGGTCCCGGATGGTCATCGGACGCGTGGTCCGCGCCCTCATGCCGCTCTGTGCCGCCGCGGCGGTCGCCGGAGCCTCGAGCGCGCTCGTGGGGACCTGGGGCCCTGGGTGACGTTGAACGGCTCGAACAAGCTCGCCCGTTTCTGAAAGGAATCGGCGATAATCCTGTTCAACCGGAGGGCCCATGAGACCGACCGGGACGCGCCGAGGCGTTTTGGCTTCGCTGTTCGCCCCTCTTCTGGCTCTTCTCGCCCTGGTCGCCGGATCGGCGGGAGCGCTCCTAGGGACCTGCGGTCCGTTCACGGACGTCGCGGCCGACGCGTTCTGCCCGTTCGTGCTCGAGATCTTCTACCTCGGGATCACGACGGGGACGACGGCCACGACCTACGACCCGACCGCCAACGTCTCGCGCCTCCAGATGGCGGCGTTCCTCTCGCGCACCGTGGACGGGGTGCTGAAGCGCGGAAGCCGGAGAGCGGCGCTCGACCAGTTCTGGACGACTCAGAACGCGACGGTGCTCGGCCTGACGACCGCCGCGATCACTCCGCGCCTGGTCGCCTCGGACGGCGCGGACCTCTGGGTGGCGTGCCAGACCTCGGGAACGGTGGCCAGGATCCGGGCGAGCGACGGCAGGTTCCTGGAGACCTGGACGGCGGCGACCGGGGCAACGGGAGTCGTCTCCGCGATGGGCCGCGTGCTGGTCAACTCCGTGTCGCTTCCCAAGATGTACGCGATCGACCCGGCGCAGCCGGCCGGCGCCGTGACAACCGTCGCGACTCTCGGCGGCGCCGGCGGATTCGGAATCACGTTCGACGGATCGCACGTCTGGACGACTAACGGAGCTTCCGTCTCGATCGTCACTCCCGGCGCGGCGGTCCCGTGGACCGTGACGACGGTCACGACCGGCTTCGGGGCGGTCTTCGGCGCCATCTTCGACGGCAACAACGTCTGGGTGACGGACACCTCGCCGCCCGCGAGCGGTCCTTCGCCTTTCCTCCCGGACGGCTTCGTGTCGCCCGGGACGCTGGTCAAGCTGAGCGCCTCCGGCGCGATCCTCCAGTCCGTGACCGTCGGCTTTGGTCCCCAGTACCCCGCCTTCGACGGGTCGAACATCTGGGTGCCCAACAACGGGAACGGCTCCGTGACGGTCGTCCGGGCTTCCAACGGAGCCATTCTGCAGACGCTGACCGCGGGTATCGCTGCGCCCACCGCGGTCGCGTTCAACGGCGAGCGCATCCTTGTCGCCGGCGGCTCGACTTCCGTCACTCTCTGGAAGGCCGCGGACCTCTCGCCCCTCGGTTCGTTTCCGCTCGGGTCCCCCTCGTGGCATGCCTGCAGTGACGGCATCAGCTTCTGGATTACGTTGCTCGGCGTGAACAAGCTTGCAAGGTTCTGAAGTCGCCGTTGACCAACCGGAGAGAAGGTCCATGAAAGTTTTTCGTAGCCTTCGAGTGAAACTCGTGCCCGCCCTTCTCGCCGCGATCCTCCTCGCGGCCGCTTCGTCTTTCCTGATCGGAACCTGCGGACCCTTCACCGACGTCGCGGCCGATGTGTTTTGCCCGTTCGTTCTCGAGATCTTCTACCTCGGGATCACGACGGGGACGACGGCCACGACCTACGATCCGGCCGCCAACGTCTCGCGCCTCCAGATGGCCGCGTTCCTCTCACGCACCGTGGACGGGACGTTGAAGCGCGGCAGCCGCCGGGCGGCGCTCGACCGGTTCTGGACGACGCAGAACGCGGCGGTCCTCGGCCTGACGACGGTCTCCTCCTTTCCTCACGGCGTGGCCTCCGACGGAGCGGACCTCTGGGTCGCCTCCTCGACCGCCGCCGTCGTCTCGCGGGTGCGGGCGAGCGACGGCAAGCTCCTGGAGACCTGGACGGGAGCTTCGTCGGCCTGGGAAGTCCTCTCCGCGATGGGCCGCGTGGTCGTGGACTCCACGTCCAATCCGGGCCGGCTGTACACGATCGATCCCGCGCAGCCGGCCGGAGCCGTGACGACCGTGGCGACGAACCTGGGAGGCCCGGCGAACGGGATCGCGTTTGACGGCGCGCGCGTCTGGACGGCGAACGGAAGCTCCATATCGATCGTAACTCCCGGCGCGGCGCCTCCCTGGACCGTGACGACGGTCACGACGGGGTTCGGAGCGGTCATCGGCGCCGTCTTCGACGGAAGCAACGTCTGGATGACGGACGCGGTGCCCTCCGCGAGCGGCCCCTCCCCCCCTCTCCCGGACGGCTTCAATTCCCCCGGGACGCTGGTGAAGCTCAACGCCTCCGGCGCGATCCTCCAATCGGTGACCGTGGGCTTCACTCCCCAGCACCCGGCCTTCGACGGGTCGAACATCTGGGTCCCCAACACCGGAAGCGCCTCGGTGACGGTCGTCCGGGCCTCGACCGGAGCCGTTCTGCAGACGCTGACCGCCGGCATCGCGGCGCCCATCTCGGTCGCGTTCAACGGCGAGCGCGTCCTGGTCACCAGCGGCGGAACGGCGATCACGGTGTGGAAGGCCGCCGATCTCACGCCGGTGGGGTCGTTTCCGATCGGCACGGGCTCGTTTGGCGCCTGCAGCGACGGCATCAACTTCTGGATCACGTTGATCAGCAGCACGAGCAGTCTCGCGCGATTCTGATCGCGGCGAGCTGGATCAGCAGGGTCAAGCGGGGAAGGTCGCGAGGACGGGGGCGTGGTCGCTCGTGCCGTAATCCGCGAGGACCGGGCAAGTCGCGCCGGGAGTGACCAGGGATTCACTGGCCATCACGTAGTCGAGGCGCCAGCCGATGTTTCGCTGGCGCATGTTGCGCCACGGAGCCCACCAGGTGAAGAGCCCGTCGTTGTCGGGGTCCACCGCGCGGCCCAGGTCCACCAGGCCATGGCCGAGGATCTTCTCGATCCAGGCGCGCTCCTCGGGGAGCTGCCCGATGATCGTGGGCTTGCGTTCCTTGGGATGGACGTCGCGGTCCGTGCGGGCGACGTTCATGTCGCCGCAGAGAACGATGCGGCCTCCCGCGGCCCGGCGCTCCGCCGCGAAGCGCTCCATGGCCTCGAGGAAGCGCATCTTCGCGGGGAAGTCCTTGCCGCCGTTGGGAACGTAGATCGAAGCGACGGTCAGGTCTCCCATCGTCGCGGTGACGATTCGGTTCTCGTAGTCGAACTCGGGATGCTCGAATCGCGGCCGCTCCGGGAAGGTCGCCTTGCGAACGTGGAGGCCGACGCCGGAGTAGCCCTTCTCGCCGTGCCAGTAGCACCAGTAGCCTTCCATCTCGCAGAGCATCGCGGGGATCTGGTCGGAGGACGCCTTGATCTCCTGGAGGCATACGACGTCGGGGTGGTCCCGCTCGATCCACGCTCCGACCTGGGCTTCGCGGGCGCGAATCCCGTTGACGTTCCAGGTTCCGATCTTCACAGCTGCGAAAGACGCCGTTCGAGGTCCGCTCTCGCCGTCTCCAGCGCCGCGCGCCGCTCCGCGCCCCGGACCTTGGGAAGCTGCTCCCGGATCCTCGCCAGCGACAGCTCGAGAGCCCTTCTCTCCTTCAGCTTCTTCCGCTCCGCCTCGGGCAGGAGGCTTCGCGACGCGCCGCGCGCCTCGCGGTCCTGCTCCTTCTCGGCCTGCATGTCCTCCTCGTTACGACCCCATCCTCGAGCCATACACCGACTCTAACTCCTTCACGGTTTGAGAATTCCCCGGTCGGCTTCGCTCTTGCACACCCGGTTGGGTAAGAGGAGGAGATGATGCCCACGCTCGAGCTCGATGCTTCGGAAGCCAGGGTCCTCGCCGAAGTGCTGACGGATTACGTGTCGGACCTGCGTATGGAGGTGGCCAACACCGACAGCATGGAGGTCCGGGATGAGCTCAAGTCCAGGGAAACCTTCCTGAAGGATCTCGTGCTCCGCCTCGGAGGAAGGCACGACCGGCCCGGAGGGGCAAGCCCCTCCCCTGCGAGACCGTAGCGCCTACCCTTTCCCGCCGGGAGAGGGAGACGAGGGTTCGGCGACCGGGTTGTATCTTCCGGGGCGGGCGGTGGTGACTTCCTGGACGATGCCGGAGGGCCATCGGATCGTGATTTTCTTCAACGAGGAGGCCGGGCCGAGGCCGAAGTGGACTCGGGGGTCGCACGAGGCCAGGTAGCCCTCTCCGGCTTTGACCTCGCGGACCTGGCGGCCCGATTCGGTTTCCAGGGTGACGCGCGCGCCGATACCCTGGCGGTTCGATTTCGTTCCGCGCAGGACCAGGCCGATCCAGTTGCCGTGGTTTCCGTCGTTTCGAAGGAGCTCCAGCGGGCCGCCGGAGTTCGAGACCGCGATGTCGATGTCTCCGTCGTTGTCGTAGTCCGCGGTCGCGGAGCCTCTACCGATCAGCTCCCGCGAGAACGGCGCCCCGCACCCCTTCTCGTGGAACTTCGCGTTGCCGTCGTTCCACACCAGGAACGGCCGCTGCGCCGCGGTCGAACCTTTGAGGGTCGGCGTCTCCATCACATGGCCGTTGGCGATGAAGGCGTCGAGGCGTCCCGAGTTGGCGGCGTCGAGCAGGTTGAGTCCGAATCCCGAGAAGATGAACGAGGGCCCTCCGAATCCGCTCTTCCCCGTCGAGTCTTCGAAGACGCCCTGGCCGAGATTGCGGAAGAAGGTGTTCAGCTCCGCCTCGAAGTTCGCGACGACGAGGTCCATGCGCCCGCTCCCCGCCAGGTCCCCCGCGTTGACGCCCATTCCTCCGTACGGCGTCCCCGCCGACGCCATCGCCGCGCCGGAGAGAAGCGAGACATCCTCGAAACGGTTCCCGCCGAGGTTGTGGAAGAGGAAGTTCATCGTCGTGTCGTTGGCGACGTAGATGTCCGGCTTCCCGTCGTCGTCCACGTCCGCGACGACGACTCCGAGCCCCTTGCCGAGCGCCTTGTCGAGACCCGCGGACGCGGTGATGTCGGTGAAGGTGCCGTCGCCGTTGTTGTGGAACAGGTAGTCGTGGGTCGGCGGGAAGAGCCGGGGAGTGCAGTAATCGCGGCTGCCCGTGACGCGGTCGCCGCAGAAGATGTCCTTCTCGCCCGAATCGTCCACGTAGCGCAGGACGAAGAGGTCCAGGTACCCGTCGCCGTCGAAATCCGCGAAGGCGGCGCTCGTGGACCAGGTATTGAGCCCCACGCCGGCCTTGTCAGTGACGTCGGTGAAGGTCCCGTCGCCGTTGTTGTGGTACAGGATGTTCTTCCCGTAGTTGGTCACGTAGATGTCCGTGAAGCCGTCGTTGTCGTAATCGGCCGCGACGGCGCCCATGCCGAACGCGTTGTCCTTCAGCTTCGCTTTCGCCGTGACGTCGGTGAAGGTCCCGTCGCCGTTGTTGCGGTAGAGCCGGTCCTGCGCGCGCGCCGCGCCGGCGGCCGTGGGTGGGAGCGGGCCGCCCTGGACGACGTAGAGATCCATCCAGCCGTCGTTGTCGTAGTCGAGCCACGCGAGGCCGGACCCCATCGTCTCGGCCATGCGGTGCTCCTTCGTCGCGCCCTTGTCGTGCCGGAACTTCAGCCCCGAGGATTCCGCGACGTCGGTGAACGTGACCGGGCAGCCTTCGGCTTTCGAGGAAGCGGGAGTCGGCGCCGGGGCCGCCGCGCGCGCGGCGAGCGCGGCGGCGGCGATCGCCAGCACGGCGAGGAGGAAGCGCCTCATTTCGCAGGCCTCTTCTTCTCCTCGCGCAACCGCCACGCGATCGCGCGGTCGTCGGGCCTGATGACCATGGCGCGCTCCAGGGCGCCGATCGCCTCGCGCCGGCGGCCCAGCCGCGAGTAGGCCTCCGCGGCGCCGCGCAGCGCCTCGGGATCGTCCGGATGCCTCTCGAACTGCGCGAGCGCCTTCTGGTACCGCCCGGCCTTCAATTCCACCCAGCCCAGCGTCACCTCCGCGACGAGCGCGTTGTAGGCCTGGCGGCTCGACTGCTCGCGCTCGTAGGCGGCCTGGTAGAGCGCCATCTCGCGGCGCGACTCTTCGGACTTCCCGCGCTTTCCGAGCAGCAACGCGAGCAGGTACCTCGCCCGGGAGAGGTCCGGCGACGCTTCCAGCGCCTTGCGGTAACCGCGCTCGGCCTCGTCGAGGTTACCGAGAGCTTCCTCCGCGCGCGCCAGGTCCAGCCGGACGGCGCCGGAGGGATCCGTCTCGACGGCGCGGAGGAGCTCCTGCCGCGCCTCCTCGGGTTTTCCAGCGAGGATCAACACGACCCCGAGACGGTGCCGGGCCACCGGCCGGTCGGGAGCGGCGGCGATCGCTTCCCTCAGGATGCGCTCGGCCTCCTCGAAGTTGCCGTTCTCGAGCTCGGCCGATCCCAGCGTGTAGATCAAGTCGTAATCGTCGCGGCCCGCCCTGCGCGCATCCTTCAGGCGCCGCACCGCGTCGGGGAACCTCGCCTGCTCGAAGAGCTGCATCCCGTACGCTTCGAGCAGCACGCCGTCGCCGCGCGAGACTTCGAGCGCCTTCTCCATCTGCGCGTTGCCGCGGTCGACGTCGCGGCTCCTCCAGAGGTACTCGGCGTACTGCCAGTAATAGCGCGGCTCCGGTTTCTCGGCGAGGACCGCCTCGAACAGCTTCGTCGCTCGCGGATCGGAGAGCGCGGAGTAGGCCATCGCGAGTCCGCCCCGGGCGTCCCGGTCGCGGGGGCGGCGGGCGAGCGCGCTTCGGAAGACCGCCACCGCGTCCTCGGGCTCCCGGGTGGCGACGAGAGTGAAGCCGAGCAGGGTCATCCCGTCCACGTTCTTCGGATCGAGCGCCGCCGCCGCGCGCGCCTGCTCCAGCGCCGGCTGCGGCCTTCCTTGAGCGAGAAGCGCCCGCGCGAGCGCGCGCCGGGGAGCGGGCCGGTCCGGCGCGGCGGCGGCGAGCCGCGAGAGGACCTGCTCGGCCGCCGCGGGATCGCCGGCGTCGAGGCAGGTCTCGCCCAGCTCCAGCGCGATGACCCCGCTCCGGGGGTCCTGACGCAGCGCTTCCAGGTAGAGGCGCCGGGCGTTGTCCCAGTCTCCGGACGCGCGAGCCTTGCGGGCCGCCTGGACGACCTCAGCGAGTGGGCGCGCCGTTCCCTCGGGGACGGCCGCCGGGACCGGGGCCGCGCCGACAAAGGCGAGGAGCAGGAAGCAGATCGGCATCGGCCGGGGGCGGAGAGCTATTTCGGCTCGGAGATCGAAAGGGTCGAGTTGATCCGGAGGCCGGAGCCGACGACCTGCTTTCGGCCGGAGGGCCAGTCCACCTCGACCGCCTCGATGGACGCGGCATCGCCCAGCCCGAAGTAGAGTGGGAGAGCGCTCTGCGAGAGGTAGCCGGACTTGCCGTCGTTCCACTTCGTGTAGACCTTGCCACCCGCGCGGACGCGGACGGCCGCGCCCAGTCCGTCGCGGTTGGACGCCGAGCCGGCGAGGCGGACCTTCAGCCAGTGGATTTTCTTTTTCTGCGCGAGGTCGCTGACGAAGACCTGCGGCGCGGAATTGAAGTCGTTTGTCACGATGTCGAGGTCCCCGTCGCCGTCGAGGTCGAAGATCGCCGCGGAGCGGCTGCCGAGCGTCGCCATGACCAGGATCGGTCCATTCTTCCCCTTGCAGAACTGCCGCTTCTCGGCGTCGGTCGCGGCCGCGCAGTCGAACTCGAACCAGGGAGTGTGCGTCTTCCCGCCCTTGCGCGGCTCGACGCCGAGGATGAACTCGCTGTCGGCGAACTTCTCGCCGCGGTCGTTCAACAGCAGGGAGTTGATCCCGTACCGGAACGGGAAGTTCATGGAGGAAGCGATGAAGATGTCGTCCCAGCCGTCCGCGTTCAAGTCACCGACGCTCGGCCCCCACGGCCAGTAGTTCTCGACACCCATCCGGTCGGAGACCTCCTCGAACTTGCCGTCGCCGAGGTTGTGGTACAGCGCGTTGCCGAAGATGTTGTTGGCGCCGCCCTGGAGGAAGTCGTCGGTCCACTGCATCCGGGACTTCAGCTTCTCGCGGTCAGGGCCGATCTCCTCGCTCATGTCCGAGTGCATGTCGGTTAAGAGCAGGTCGGGCCTGCCGTCGTTGTCGTAGTCGAAGAACTTGATCCCCATCGTGCCCCAGGGGGTCTTCGGGAAATGGGCGTCGGTCTTCTCGACGAACTTCTCCCCCTTCTGGTTCTCGTAGTAGTGGTCGTCCCCCTGCATGTTCAGAACGTAGAGGTCCGGCCACCCGTCGCCGTTGATGTCGGCGACCGAGGCGTCTCCCGTCCACGCGGAGTGGCTGAGGACCTTCGCGGAGACGTCCTCGAACTTCTTCCCGCCGAGGTTGTGGTACAGGATGCTCGATTCGCTGCGGTCGGGATAGAGGTGCCCGGAAAACGCGTCCGGCAGCCCGACAAAGGCGCCGCCCCGCCCGCGCCGGTTCTCCGTGTAGCGTCCGACGTTGCAGACGAAGAGGTCGAGGAAGCCGTCCCGGTCGTAGTCGAAGAAGACTGCGCCGGAGGAGTGGCCGATGTAGTCCACGCCGGCCTCGCGCGAGATGTCCTTGAAGTGGCCCTTGCCGTCGTTCTGGAAAAGGACGTTGCCGCCCCGAACAGTCGTCACGAAAAGGTCCTCGTCTCCGTCGTTGTCGAAGTCGGCGAAGGAGGCGGAGACGCTGATCCGATCGGCGAGCGCGACGCCGGCTTCTTTCGTGATGTTGCGGAAGCGGCCGTTGCCGAGGTTCTTCCAGAGCTCGTTGCCGCCGATCTGGTTGACGAAATAGATGTCGGGCAGCCCGTCGCCGTCCACGTCCGCCACCGCGATCCCGTTGCCGTGGTCGTAGTGGACCGCCTTGTAGGTCTTGCCGGCGTCGTCCACGATCCGCTGAACGAACGTGATCCCGCTCTCCCGGACCCGGTCCTCGAACCGGAAGTCGTGGAAGACGCGGATCTCTCCCGCGGCGGCGATCTGCGCCTTTCGCCGCTCTGCGAGCGCCGCCACGCCATCATCGGGATCGGGCCAGAGGACCTTTTCCGGGCCCTTCGGGGCCTTCGCCGGGGCGGGACGCTGCGCCGCGGCGAGGCCGGCGGCGAGCCCGGCGGCCAGAGCGGCCGCCGCGAGCAGGGCGGGGAGCAGCCTGCGTAGCGATCTCAAAACGTGCCTCGACGCGAAATTTATCGCACCCCGGGCGGCCGCCTGGCCGCGGCGGGCGAGCCCTTGAAGACCCGCCCTCCCTTCATCACGAAGACGACCTTCTCCAGGGCGCGGATGTCCGAGGACGGGTCGCCTTCGACGGCGATCAGATCCGCCTCTAGGCCGGGCACGAGGGCCCCGATCTTCTCCGAGAGACCGATCGAGCGCGCGGCGAGCGACGTGGCCGATACGACGGCGTCCATCGGCTTCTGCCCGCCCTCCTCGACGCGGCAGACGAGCTCCCGGACGTTGTTTCCGTGGGCGCCGGCAACCGCGTCGGTCCCGAAGACCACTTTCAGGTTCGGTGTGGCGAGCGCGCGCTTGAAGGCCGCTAGCGCGAGCGGAAGGGCCTTCTCCATCGCGGCGAACCCTTCCTCGGTGTAGTTGCCGATGCCGAGGAACTTGCGCCGGTTCTCCAGGTAGTTGCGGAAAACCAGGCAGCACTGCGGATCGAAGTAGGTCCCCTTCTCGGCGAGGACCTTCAACGCCTCGTCGGTCGCGAAGACCCCGTGCTCGACCTGGCTGCATCCGGCCCGGGCGGCGGCCATCATGCTCTCGGGGCTGTGGGCGTGGACGATCGTGCGCAGGTGAAGCGACTTCGCTTCTCCGCACGCGGCGTCGAGCTGGTCCTGAGTCATCGTCTGCGCTCCGCCGTCGCGGATGCTTTTCGACGCGAAGAGCTTGATCGCGTCGGCGCCGGAGGCGGCGCGCTTGCGGACGAGCTCGCGCAGCTCCGCCGGAGGGCCGCTCTTTTCGTTCAGAGGGTCCAGCGTCGTCAGGATCCGCGGACCGGGGAGCGCGCCCGACGCGATGGCTTCTCGCAGTTCCCTGTCCGAATCGGAGCCGGGACTCTGGATCGTCGTGAAGCCGGCCTGGAGCGTCGTCCACGCGTTGGCCGCGCCGGCCAGGGCCCCCTCGGCCGGCGTCTCGCCGTCGGAGTCGGTGTGCAGCCGTCCGCCCTTGTTGAAGTGCCACCCGACGTGGTCGTGCACGTCGATCAGGCCGGGCAGCAGGGTGAGCCCCGAAAGATCCCAATCCGAACGCAGCCCCTCGCCCGACGGCGCGATCTTCCGGATGCGCCCGTCCTCGACCACGATCCACACCGGTCCCGTGAGCGCCGCTCCCTTGCCGTCGAGGACGCGGTCGGCCTTGATGACGGCCGACTGGCCGAGCGCGAGGCCCGCGGCGGCCAGACCGAAAACGAAAGCGAGCAGGCGGCGGGTCATCGCAGCTCCTCCTCCACGAAGCTCCGAACCCGAGCGATCGCTTCCTGCAAGTTCCCCGATTCCGTCCGGCCGGACGACGCCCGCGGCTTGAAGGAGTGGTCGCCGTCCTCGATCCAGGCGATCCGGATCGCTTTGGAGAGCGGGTAGCCCGCGACGTCCTCGCGCGTCCCGAACTGGTCGCGGGTTCCCTGCACGATCAGGGCCGGCGTCGCGAGGTTCTCGAGGTGCTTCGTCCGAAGCTTCTCGGGCCTGCCCGGCGGATGAAACGGATACCCGAGGCACACGAGCCCCCTCGCTCCGGCCTCGTCCGCGACCATGCTCGCGATGCGCCCGCCCATGGACTTGCCTCCGATGACGAGACGCTCGCCTCCCCCGAGCTTTTCGATCGCGGACAGCCAGCTCTCCTTGAGCACCGGCTCCCGATCGGGAGCCTTGCGCCGCTCGCGCATGTACGGGAACTCGAACCGGGCAACGCGAGTCCCTCCCTCCGCGATCCCCCGGGCGACTTTCTGAAGGAAGGCGGAGCGCATCGGCGCGCCGGCGCCGTGCGCCAGCACCAGCGTCAGCGAAGCATTCTCCGGCCCATCGAAGAGGAATTCCGAAGCATCCACTCAGCCGAAGATGTCACCGGCGAGGCGGGAGGGGCAAGCCCCTCCCCTGCGACACGTCAACCCTCCTCCTACTCAGGTCGTTTCGCGAAACGCGAGGGCGGGCGGGTGGCGACGCACGCGGCCCCACCGCCAGCGCAGGGCCGGCGAAGACAGTCGTTATCCGTCATCCAATCACGCCGGCCCGAGCACTGCCGGGGGGTGTGCGGCGACAGGACCCGCCTGCCCGACCTTTCCGCCTAGCCGTTATCCTCGCGGGGCTCGGCGTCGGCGCCGAAGATCTGGATTTCGGGGCGGGAGGCCCGGCGGTCGCCCCGGCGGCGTTCCGCGACACGGCGATCGTTCTCGACGGACACCGGCTGGGACCCTCCGATCTCTCCCACCACGTTGACGACCCAGGATTCG